>NZ_JACJRS010000079.1 GCF_014697375.1 Phormidium sp. FACHB-1136 | reverse complement strand
CTGGAGGCCCTTCAACAGCGGGTTGACCAAGAACTCGCCCGTCTGACGCCAGAACAAGTGCAGTCCATCACGGGCTATGACTTCATTCTCGATGCCCTACTCCAAGCTGAATTCCAGAAATCAGCCTAAATTATGCTCAACTTCATTTTTTATTGGTATTACGCTTAAGTGGTGCTGGAGAATATGATCCGATTATTACGATCTTGAACCAAGCTTTAGACAACGCACCGGATCAATTAACTCTAGATTTGCAAAAGCTAGAGTTTCTCAATAGCTCAGGAATTAATATGCTCTCTAAATTTGTTATCAAAGTGAGGCAGCATAATCAGATGAAATTGGTTGTTAAGGGCTCTAAAGATATTCCATGGCAGGGTAAATCGTTAAAGAATTTGGAGCGCCTTATGCCCGGTTTGCAGTTAGGGATTGAGTAATTAGGTTGGCATTATCTGGCATAGGTATGGGCTGTGTTCATCTACACTGCACCCAAATCCAATCGACAGGGAATGCTGCCCTAGCCCAGCCCCTAGGATTGAACTTTATAGTGGGTTGATATGGACTGTGGATATGGACTGTGGATGTCCCGATTGCCTAACCCATCTCCAATGCAGATTGGCTACAGCCCAGCGGAACCGACTCCTCGCCGAGGACTTCGAGCTTGTTAGGTTCTGTCGCGTCACCCAACCTACAAGGAATCAAAGCTGCTAGGCGTTATGGCCGTTAACCAGATGAGGACATGGTGTGGCCCCGCCGGACTAGGGATCAGCCGCGTCGAGGCTATCGCGGCAAAAAGCCCACGATTCTGGGAGAACCATGGGCTTTGACCAAAAAACTGCGTTGCGAACCAGAGATCCTCTCCGGTTTGGCCTAGCGCACGCTCAGTTCGGGGCTGGCCTTGCCGCTGACGATGGCCGGGTCAATGGCGAAATCCTCGGCAATCAGCCGCGCCGTCATCTTGGCGGACATCATGACGCTGGGGGTGCCTGCCCCCGGTTGGGTACCTGCACCGACAAGGTACAGGTTGCTGATGTCTTCGCTGCGGTTGTGGCCCCGGAAAAAGGCAGACTGCACCAGCAGCGGCTCTGGGCCAAAGGCGTTGCCCTTGTAGGCGTTGAGGGTGCCCTCGAAGTAGTCGGGGGTGATGTAGCTCTTGCACACCAAGCGTTCCCGCAGGTTGGGCAGGTAGCCCCGGTCTTCCAGGTAGCTGAAGACCGCCTCACAGAGTTGCTCCCCGGCCTCATCCCAGTTGATGCCGGAGTAATTATTCGGCACGGGCACCAGGGTATAGGCGGCGTGGTGTCCAGGGGGGGCGAGGGAGGGATCGGTGAGGGTGGGCAGGTGCAGGTATTGGGAGAAGTCCTTGGACAGCACCTTGCGGCCAAAAATGTTTTTCAGCAGCCCCTCATAGCGGGGGCCGAGCAGGATGGTGTGGTGGCAGAGTTTTTCGGTTTCGGTGCCATCGGCCTTGAAGCCAAAGTAAATCACAAACACCGACATCGATTGCTGGGTCAGCTTCACCCGCAGATCGCTGTTCCAGAAGCGGTACTGGGGTTCGATCAGTTTGCTGTAGGTGTTGGCCCAGTCGCCGTTGGAAATCACCACGTCCGCGTTCATCACGGTGCCATCGGCTAGGGTAATGCCCGTGGCGACTTTTTTGCCGCCCTGCTGGGTGACGTTGATTTTGGTGACTTCGGTGTTGTAGCGGATTTGTCCACCCAGATCCTCAAACTTTTTCACGAAGCCCTGCACCAGCGCCCCGGTGCCACCCATGGCAAAGTGGATGCCCCAGGTTTTTTCTACGAAGTGAATCATGGCGTAGATGGCGGGTACTGAGAGGGGGTTGCCGCCCACTAGCAATGGCTCGAAGGTGAACACCTGGCGCAGTTTGTGGCTCTTAAAGTAGCGGCTGCTAAAGCGGAACAGGTTACGCACCGCATCCAACCGCAGCAGGTCGGGGGCAACTTTGAGCATATCGCCGACGGTGCCGAAGTGGGTGTAGCCGAGCTGCAAAAAGCCCCGCTCAAAAATGGCTTTGGACTGAGCTTGGAATTGCTCGTAGCCCTCTAGATCGCCCGGTTCGCCTAGGTCTTGGATTTGCTGGCGGGTGTGGGCATCGTCGCCGTCGTAGTCAAAATAGGTACCGTCGTCGAAGTAAATCCGGTAGAAGGGCAGGATGGGGATGAGTTGGACGTAGCGGCTGGTGCTGGGGCCACCGGAGATGCCTTCTTTGATGCGCTTGTTCTCATCGACGATGGTGGAGGGAAAATCTTCGGAGGTGAGATCGGCGTGGTCGCGTTCCAGAGAAAAGAGTTCTTCGATGAAGTGGGGCACCGTGATCACCGTTGGCCCCATATCAAAGGTAAAGCCCTCCATGCGTCGCACGTAGGCCCGACCACCGGGGGCATCCAGCTTTTCGACGATGGTGGTGTCAAACCCTAGGCTTTGCAGGCGAATCCCGGCGGATAGCCCGCCAACGCCCGACCCGATGATGATGGCTTGCTTACGGCCCATGTGCGACTCCTGCCCAAACGGTTTACAAAGGTTTACACGCTGTTCATATCTTACTACCCTTACTACCCCTGCGCCCCTAGGGCAGGTTGCAGGACTGGGTTAAGGGGCAGGTGCAGGAGGGGGGTGATGGCCTCGGCGGGGACAGGTTTGGCAAAGAAAAAGCCCTGGCCCAGTTCGCAGCCCAGGTTTTGTAACGCCTGGAGTTGGTCGAGGGTTTCAATGCCTTCGGCCACCACCGCCAAGCCCAACTGGTTGCTGAGGGTGATGATGGTTTCTACCACTTGATAGTTGCGGTGGCTGCGATGCATGTCGCGCACAAAGGATCGGTCAATTTTGAGAACATCTAACGGAAAGCGGTGGAGATAGCCCAGGGAGGAATAGCCCGTACCAAAATCGTCAATGCTGATTTGGATGCGGCGTTCCCGTAGGGCATCCATCAACACCGTGGCCGCTTCGGCATTTTCCATGATGGCGCTTTCGGTAATTTCCAGCTTCAGGTAGGCGGGGTTAGCTCCGGTTTCCGCTAGGACTTGGTCAATATCCGCCAGCAGGGTAGGGCTGGCAAACTGCCGCACCGAGAGGTTTACGGCCACCGTTAGGGTTGCCCAACCCTGCTGATGCCAGTCTCGCAGTTGTTGACAGGCTTGGCGCAACACAATCAGCCCCGCCCGTACCACCAGCCCGGTTTCCTCCAGGCAGGGGATAAATTCCCCCGGCGGCACCAGCCCCCGATCTGGGTGTTGCCACCGGACGAGGGACTCCAGTCCAACCACTTGCTGAGTGGCCAAACAGATGATCGGCTGATAGTAGACCACCAGTTCCCCCTGGTCAAGGGCGCGTTGGAGGTCGTTTTCGAGGGTGAGGCGGCGCAGGGTGGCCTCGTGCAGTTGGGGGTCGAAGCGGTGGTAGCAGCCCTTCCCCTGATGCTTGGCCCGATACATGGCGGTGTCGGCGGCTTGGAGCAGGGCTTCGGGGCTGGCGGTGGCACTATCCCCCATGGCCAGCCCCAGGCAGGCGGTGATAAACATTTCGCAGTGGGGGGTTTGGAAGGGATCATGGAAGGACTGAATCACCTCTATAGCCCAGGCTTCCAGGTCGAAGTGGGAGGTTAGGGGGGAGAGCAAAAAGCAAAACTCATCTTCCCCCACCCGCGCCAAAATATCGCTGGGGCGTAGATGTTGCTGAAGGCGCTCGGCAATGGCCCGCAGCAACTGGTTACCCACCGTGTAGCCAAAGGCTCCGTTCACCAGCTTGAACTGGTCGCAGTCTAAGTAGACGAGGGCAAAATCGGTGCGCTGATCGGCGAGGACAGCCCCAACTTGCTCTAGGAGACTGATGCGGCTGGGCAGTTGGGTGAGGCTGTCTTGGTAGAGCAAATCCTGAAGTTCGGCGGTGCGTTGAACCACCTTGGCCTCAAGCTGGGCATTGAAGTTGTTGAGTTGTTGATACTGTTGGCGAATTCGCAGCATCGACCGCACCCGCGCCGTTAGCTCTAGACGGTTCACGGGCTTACTGACAAAATCATCGGCCCCCGCCTCTAGGCATTGGGCGAGGGTTTCCTTCGACGCCAAGGCCGTGACCATGATGATCGGCACCGACTGCCACTGGGGCATGGCCTTCAGCCGCTGACACAGGGCCAACCCGTCAATTCCCGGCATCATCACATCCAGCAGGATCAGATCTGGCTGAAGGACGGGCAGCATCGCCAGGGCTTTTTCGCCATTTTCAACGTAGTGAAGCTGGTAGTCTTCGTGGTCTAGCAGGGTCTCGATGACGTCGAAGTTATCCGGCTCATCGTCAACAATTAAGAGCACAAAAGTCATGGGGAAAGAACCTGATTGTTGAGGATTGTCCGAACGGTGGCCGCGAGGGCCTTGAGCTTAACGGGTTTACTGAGGTAGGCATCAATGCCGAGGGTCAGGCATTGATCCCGATCTTCGGGCATGGCTAGGGCAGTGAGGGCCACAATTTTGGTACTGGCCAGGGTGGGATCGGCGCGAATCTGTTGGGCGGCCTCTAGGCCATCCATATCCGGCATTTGAATATCCATCAAAATCACATCAGGGTGATGCCGTTGGGCCATAGATACGGCCTCCCGTCCTGTTTTCGCCATCTCCAGGCGATAGCCCTTGGCCCCCAGGTAGCTGGAGAGGGTCAGACGATTGGCCTCGTTGTCATCCACCAACAGCAGCAGAGGCTTGGACGCATCGGCCCGATGCACAAGCGGGCCTGAACTGGGAGGGGGCTGAACGATGCTGACCGGGGCGGGCAAGGGGGAAAAGGCATGGGCTGGAAGGTCAACGGAAAATTGGCTCCCCACCCCCACCTCGCTGTTCACCTGCACTCGCCCCCCGTGGAGATCCACCATGCGCTGTACCAGGGCCAACCCTAAACCCGTACCACTGTATTGGCGGTTGAGGGCGCTCTCAATTTGCACAAAGGGCTTGAACAGCTTGTCCAAATCTGCCGGGGCAATGCCGATGCCCGTATCGCTGACGGTGATCCGTAGCCAAGCCGGATCGCCTGTGATTGGGGCATCCAGGAAGTGGGCGCTGAGGGTGACAATGCCGCCGGAGGGGGTAAACTTCACGGCGTTGTTCAGCAGGTTAATCAACACCTGGCGCAGACGACGCTCATCCACCAGCACATCGGGCAGATGATCCGACACCTGAACCTTCAGAACCAAACCCTTTTCCTGGGCCTGGGTTTGCACAAAGGGCAGGCTGGAGGAACACAGATAGGAGACCGCGACGGGGGTGGGGTCTAGGGTCATCTGCCCCGCCTCAATTTTGGCCAAATCCAAAATGTCGTTGATCAGCTCCAGCAGGTGATCGCCGCTGTTGATAATCGTGCGGAGGGCTTTTTGTTGACGCTCATTCAAGGGGCCAAACACCTCATCCTGCAACCCTTCCGCCATGCCCAAAACGGCGTTGAGGGGGGTACGCAGTTCGTGGCTCATATTGGCCAGGAACTCATCTTTCATGCGGGTGGCGCGGGCCAGCTCTTGGTTCGTTTGCTGAAGGGCGCGTTCCACCTGCTTGCGATCACTGATATCCGTCACCCGCACCAGCTTGAGCCGCTGCCCCGCTACCACAATTAGCCTAGTGGCCAGATTGCCCCAAAAGGTCTTCCCTGTGAAGGTGCGGTACTCAATTTCCTGGCTCCACACCTGGCGACGGTCGATGATTGCGTAGATCTCCTGAAGTTCTGCCTCGGTGAAGGGCTTCACCTGAAGTCGGTGGCCTGCAATGTTGACGAGCTGGTGTTTGGCCGAGGCTTCAAAGAGATCAACAGCCCGCTGGTTGCAATCGATGGTTCGCTGGGTTTGGGGATCCACCAAGAACAGAGCGTCGGTGGATTCGTTGAAAATCGCCTCCCGCAAATCCCGGCTGCGAATGAGTTCCCGTTCAGTGCGCTTGCGGCCGCTGATGTCGCGAATGAAAAAGACCACCTCATCCCGGCCACAGGGGGCCACCCGCACCTCCTCGTAACGCTGTTCGCCACCTAAGCAAACAACCTGTTCGTAGCACTGCACGGTTTGGGTTTCCAGGGCTTGATGGATGGCCTCCAGCTTTTGACCTAGGTGGTGCTGAGAGGTGCCGGAGGGCAACGCCTCCGAGAGATGTTTGCCCAGGGCATTGTCAGGATCCACCAAATTGCCGTTTTGGGGAGAAGCCATGAAGTCGAGATAAATGCCTTCCCGGTTAACCCGAAAAACCAAGTCTGGCAGGGCCAGTAGGGTGGCACGGGTGCGTTCTTCGCTGCGTCGGAGGATGTTTTGGATCACCCAACGGTCGCTCACATCCATGGCAATGCCAAAAATATGGCTATGATCCCCTTGGTCAAAACGGTTTAAGGTGGCCTTGATAAACAAGCACCCCTAGCTACCATCGTGGCGGATGATGGCAAGGTCGGCGGTGCAGGGTGTTCCAGTTTCGATGGCCTGGTTGACGATGTCGTTAAAGTGATCCCATCCAGCTTCAGACAGATGGTGCCTCAGATTCGTGCATGGATTATCTGGGCTATGGCCGAGCAGGGCCATGGCCTCTTCCGACCAGGTCATCTGGCGGGTGTGAACATCCATCTCCCACCAGCCCAGGCGAGCCACCTGTTGGGCTTCCTTCAGACGATCTTGGCTGCGCTGAAGTGCCTCGGTGCGCTGGGCCACCCGGTCTTCTAGGTCGTGGTTGAGTTGTTCTAGGGCATGGGTGGCTTGGTCTTGCTCGATGGCCACCTTGGCCAGGTTGGCCGCCAACTGAAGCGTATCCAGATCGTGGGAGTAGGGTTGGCGGGGTTCCCGGTGATAGACCGCCAGGGTGGCCAACACCGGGCCATCGCTAGCAAAGACCGGAATTGACCAGCAGGATCGCAGCCCGTGGGCCAGGGGCAAATCCCGAAAATTGGCCCAGAGGGGGTTGGTGGCCACATCCTCCACAATGACAGGCTGTCGTCGCACCGCCGCCGTACCGCAGGATCCCATCGCCTCACCCACCTGGGTTCCCTCCAGAGCCTTGCTGTAGGCATCGGGTAAATGGGGGGCCACCCCGGCGTGGAGACAGCCGTCTACCCCACAAAACATAATGGAACACAGGCTCTCCCGTAACAGATCCTCGATGGCTAGCGCCAAGGCCGTGAGAATCTCGTGCAGAGGTTCCTTGCGGGCAATGCGGGCCAAGATGGTACTTTGCAGCGCAAGGCGTTGCTCCGTTCGGTTGCGCTCCGTGATGTCGATGGCCACCCCACCCACCAGGGTTTTGCCGTGGGGCTGGGGTAGGGGAAACTTGAAGGATAGAAACTCCCCAGGGCTGTGGTCAGGGCGTAGACCGGGCTCCACCACCTCCAAGGACTCATGGTGATCCACCACCCAGCGGTTGTGGTGGGCATAGACCTGGGCAATCTCCTCCGGGAAGATCTCAAACAAGGACTTGCCCAGGGGCGGTAGGTCGATGGGCTGGGGGGGCGGGGCATAGTTGCGGTACCAGCCCTGGCTAGTGTATTCCACCCGGTGGGTGTCGGGGTCAGTAATCCAGGCCACCATGGGGCTGTTATCCATGAAGGTACGGAACTGGATTTCACTGCTTCTAAGGGCATGTTCGGCCCGTTTCAGGTCATCAATGTCCGTATGGGTGCCCAACATCCGCAGCGGACGGCCCGCTTCATCCCAGGCCACAATTTTGCCCAAAGATAAAATCCACTTCCATTGCCCCGACTGGGTTTTGAGCCGAAACTCCAGCTTATATTCTGGAATTTCCCCGGCGATGTAGGCGTCGTAGATGGCCGTTGCCGTTGTCCAATCATCCGGGTGCAGCATCTCCCGCCAATGGTCTTCCGTTTCGTGGAATGTGGCGGGGTCGTAGCCCAGCATGGTGGCATATTCTGGGCTTACCAACACCTTGCCCGTGGTCAAGTCCACATCATAGAGCCCCTGGTTGGTGGCGCTGAGGGCAAGGCGCAGGCGCTCCTCATTCTCCTGAAGCAGGCGCTCGTCTTCCAGGCGTTGCTGGGTCGCCACAATCATTTTGCCGAGGACTTGTACCAGCTGAATCGTCTCCACCGACCAATCCGCCACAGGCTGACAAGCCATCAGCCCCATCGCCCCCACCACGGCGGACTTATGCACCAGCGGCAGAATCAGCGCCGCCCCAATCCCCTGCTGTTGCCAGTGGGCTTGCTCTAGGGCCGCCTCCGCTGGCAGGTCGGCCACATTGGGAATACAGACCATTTCCTCCCGCTGCAACCGGACACAACTCCAGGGCAGATGGATCAGGCTGACGCCCCTAGCGGCATCCAAACAGCCATCGGCCCAAGCGCGATCCGGGCTGGCGAGATGGGTTTGGCAGAAGCTTAAACAACAGCCATCCACCTGGGTGGCCTGACGCACTAGGCTCAGGCTATGGCGAATCTCCTGGTCGAGATCGGCGGGGCTAATCTCGACAAAGCGACTGATGATAGTGGTGATCAGGTGGTTGTAGTTGCGCTGGTTATGCAGCGCCTGCTGTAGCGCCTGAACCTCCAGGGGCCAGGGCCGTTGCTTATCTTCCGAAGGCGATGTAGCGGATGTAGCCATAGGGAATCCCTGTCCACCTGTCTTACCCTTACTCAGGAGGTTAATGTCAGAAAAGCCTGTCGTCGTCGGCTACCGTTGCCCCTAGTTTTGACGAAGCTCTATCTTCACTAACCCCTCACTACGGTGTTGACCAAGGATACGCAACCAACCTGGAACTTAACTTGCCCAGAACTGGGCCATATTTAACCCACTAAACATAGTTTTAATACTTTTGCCTAGCGAATGGTGATGTTTTGATGATCTTCAATCAGCTTTGAACGGAGTTGAGCCCCATTGTGATATGTCTTCCGGTGATACCTAACTATTCCTAGGGTGCCTAGGCCGCTGGTCTGAGGCGTTGCCAAAAGAGCTGAATTCCCAACAAGAATAAGCCTAGGGCTGCCATGCCAAACACCCCGGCCCCTAGGGCCACCATACCCACCACGAGGGTACGCACCGCCGCCGCGATGTTCATGGCCGTGGGATTGTTGGACAGGATGGGCTTGGCGGCGAAGGTGGTGGCAATACTGACCATTAAACGGTAGGCCAGGAGGGCAATGGTGCCCGCCATAAAGGATCCACTAAAGCACTTGAGAATTTTGGCCGTGGGTGTTAGGGCTGGAGTATCGGTGGGATCGTCGGTCATCGGTTTGAGGAGGAGTGGAGCAGGGATGAGTGGAGGAAGAAGCGGTTAAGAATGCGGTTAAGAATAATGATCTGGACAGCGAAGGCTAGGGGCTGAGCTGAATGCCCGTGGGCCAGAACTGGGCCACCCAAACCCCCAGATCGGGATCGGGGATTTGGGTACGCAACCCTTGGGCCAGGGCCTCGGCCTCTGCCTGCGATTCTACCAGGGTGAACACGGTGGGGCCAGATCCCGACATCAGGGTGCCCAGTCCGCCCAGGCTGGCCATGGTTTCCTTCAGGTGGGCGGTTTTGGGATGGGCGGGCAGCACCACTTTTTCCAAATCGTTATAAAGATGTCGCCCCACGGCGGCTTTGTCTTGCTGGGCGATGGCCGCCACCATTGGCCCCGATTTCACCTGGTGTTGCCGATCCGCAAAATCCGCTGCATCGGCAAGGTAGGTGGTGCCAAACTCAGCCCGATAGGTTTGGTAGGCCCAGGGGGTCGAGACAAATTCCGACTCATACTTGGCCAGCACCACATAAAGGTCATCGATGCCGCGCAGGGGGTCGAGGTTTTCCCCCCGTCCGGTGGCCAGGGCCGTGCCGCCACTGATGCAGAAGGGCATATCCGAGCCTAGTTCCGCCGCCAGGTCTTGCAGTTCCGCCTGGGTGAGACCCAGTTGCCACAGCATATCCAGCCCCACCAAGACCGCTGCCCCATTGCCCGATCCTCCGGCCAGCCCTGCCCCCACGGGAATTTGTTTTTCTAGGGTAATTTCCACCCCGCCCAGCTTGGCCACAATGCCAGGAAAGCGCTGAATCATCAGATTCGCGGCTCGGTAGGCAAGATTGGTTTCATCGGTAGGCACTAGGGGGTGAGAACACTGTACCCGAATCTCATCGGTGCCGATGCTGCGTACCGTGATCCGGTCGGCTAGGCTAACGCTTTGCATCACCATGATCAGCTCATGGAACCCATCGGGACGACTGCCCACAATTTCCAAATACAGATTGATCTTGGCCGCAGCCAGCAGCGAATACAAACGCATGGGACACCAAAGGGGTTGCTACAGGATTGTAGCCCTTCATCTGTCTTCCCTAGTCTTAGGAGATCGTAAAGCCCCCGTAAGACCTCACCCTCAGCCCCTCTCCTACGAGGAGAGGGAAGCCGGAAGCTTCCCGTCAGGGTGGGCTAGATCGCGGCAAAAGAGGACGTTTGTGATCTACTGAGTCTGCGTTGGGCCGAGGCGATTGCTGAGGGCGACCCATTGGGGTACACCGAGGTCTTCGGCCCGTGCGGTTTCGGGGATGGCCAGTTCGGTCATCACAGTCAATAAATGATCGCGATCTACGGTGGCCTTGAGGTTGTTACGGAGCATTTTGCGCTTGCTGGCAAAGCCTAGGCGCACCAGTTGATCGAGGTAATCGGGCGACTCAGCGGCGACGGGCAGGGCGCGAGGGGTCAGTTTCACCACCGCCGAATCCACCTTGGGGGGCGGTTGAAACGCCTTGGCGGGCACCGGACAGACCAGTTCACAATCGGCCAAATACTGCACCCGCACAGAGAGTGCCCCAAAGGCGCGGCTACCGGGTTTGGCGTAGAGCCGTTCCGCCACCTCTTTTTGCACTAGCAGCACAATGCTGTCGTAGGGCTGGGGGTTGGGGTGGGCGATGGTGCCCAGCAGCTTCTCCAAAATTGGCCCGGTGATGTAGTAGGGAATGTTGGCCACCACCTTGTTGGGGCGAGAACGCACGGCATCGAGGGGGGGGGGCGTCGGGAGTTCTAGCACCGTGGGGTCTAGGGTGAGAAAGTCGCCCTGAATCAGGTAAAGGTTGGGTTTTTGGGCGAATTTCTGGGATAGCCGATGGTGGAGATCCCGGTCAATTTCCACCGCCACCACCGCCTGGGCCAGGGGCAGTAGGGATTGGGTCAGCACTCCGGTACCGGGGCCAATTTCCAGCACGATATCCTGATCCGTGACCGCCGCCGCCGCCACAATCTTGCTCAGCACCTTCTCACTGGTGAGCCAATGCTGACCAAAGCGTTTGCGCGTAGGTTGGGAAAACATGGATCTCTCCTCGCAGTCACACATCGCCCGAATCGCCTAACCCTTACCCTACACCTAATCCCTAATCCCTAGCCCCGCTGGCCTAGCTGTGGGCATTCCTGGTGTGGTCTAACCGTATTTTCCGAGGTCGTATTTTCCGAGGTTTTTTCAGCCATCCTCTCCCACAATTCACCGAAATCATGGTTTAGAACTGTGGCATTTACCCAAGCCAGATACCGAGGCCACCTCCTAAAGTGAAAGCTAACGCTAGGGTTACCTCCATGCCCTCGCCCCAAGCGATGGATCGATGAATCGGGTCTGTCCCGTTGCATCGGTTCCGTTGGTCTAACCCCAGTCGCTGAGTTTGTTCCCTGCCTCCTTGTTGCTTCGATCCTATTCACCCTTGCCACCAAAGGTTTTTCACATATGGTTATGCATCACTCTGTTTTAGGCGTTGGGGCGGCGGCGATGGCTGCATTATCCATGAGCATGGTGGCCCCCGCTTCGGCCCAGACCCTGCCCAGTGCTAGTCTCAGCCCCACGGAATTCTCCCAGGAGTTGGGGTTCAGAAACCTCAAGGATATGAGCCTGTTGGAGCCCTCCGAAACCCTGAGTGCCGTCAGAGCACTGGTTAAGGGGGAGAGCAACGCCCTCTCCTCAGACTTTCTGGGCCGCTACCAACTGGATGCCAGCAAGCTGTTCTGGAATGGCGTCGATCCGGTGGAGGTCTACTTTATTAATGAGGGCGCAGGCTATCGCAATCAGTTGATTTACTCGGCCACCGATGGCGGCGGCAATCCTGTTCAGTCGGGGATGATCTTTAATGATGTCTCCTCGCCGTTTAGCATTCTGTCCAACAGCAATGGCCCCCTGGTGCTGGGCCAAGGGGTTAGCCTGGGTAAATTCGTTGGCCCCACCCAACTGAGTTTCTCCATCATCTCCGATGGCTTTAACCTGGCCAAACCGGGGCCAACCGCCACCGCCAGCCAAATTGCCAAGTATGAACAGGAAGTGGCCCGCCGCACCCTGGGAGGCGACCCAACTAAGAATGTTGACGGTCTTCAGCACATCGTTGCCTTCCAACACAACGAATGGACGATCCTCGGCTTTGAAGACATCATTGGCGGTGGCGACCGCGACTACAACGACGTAGTCTTTGCGGTGCGCGGCATTCAGCAAGGCCCACCAGCGGCAGATGTTCCCGAACCCGCTGCCGTGATTAGTCTGCTAGTGGTGGGTCTGGGCGGATTGACCACCCTGCGCCGCAAGGCCACCTCAGAAGCCTAGATCCTCCTGGTTACCGAACCGGGCGGCGTCTGACGGACTGCCCATCGGTACGCTGTCCTAGCATCCCCATTACTCGCTCCGTAGGGAGGCAATGACGCATTGCCTCCTTTTTTATGCCCTTGTCCAACGAGGTCGCCAAGATGGAGCAAATCCTACGAATTATGAAGCTGAAACGATGGCGCGATAAAGAACATTAAATCAGCTTGCGAATTGTTGCGCAATACTTGAGATTGGGCATCCCACAGACTTGAAAAATAAAATCATTTAGGGATTCAATCCCTATCTTGGGAAACCAATGGTTAGATCCTATTTATTGTCTGTTATTTCTTAATATTCTTTTAACGTCAGCAATAGGTTCAATATTTAGATCAGGGAATGATGACCCGTGATTCACAGCAATCATTCCAGGGGCAACTTTCCCTTGACTGGCAAGGCTTTAGTGCCCTAGTAAAGTTTGCCTAAAAACCTACCTCTAACGCAAAAAGCAGTGTCAAGATAGAACTGTTATCACGAGTTTAGAAGCTGACTTAAATACTGGGCACTTCGCCATAACACATCGAAAAAAATAAATGGCGTTTAGTTAAGGATTTTTTAGGAGATAGATCTACTTAAACAAGGCGTGGGTTGAGAAAGTAAGGCTCTCATTCTACCGATTAGTTAGATCTGTGTTCGTTGAGTTCGGTTTGCCCTGCACCACGGAATCACACATTGGTCAGGGGTTCGCGGCTCAGATGCCCTCCGGTTGTTGGTCTGAGCCATGCCCATCTAGTCCCAAGGGGATCGCAATGGAAAATCAAGCGTTTGTCACCCTAGACGGTAATGAGGCGGTCGCTCAGGTGGCCTATCGCCTCAGTGAAGTCTGCGCCATCTACCCGATTACGCCCTCGTCGCCCATGGGTGAGTGGGCCGATGCCTGGGCCTCGGTGAGCCAGCCCAATATTTGGGGCACGGTGCCCTCGGTGGTGGAAATGGAGAGCGAGGCCGGAGCCGCTGGGGCGGTTCACGGGGCACTGCAAGCGGGGTCGCTAACGACGACCTTCACCGCCTCCCAGGGGTTGCTGTTGATGATCCCCAACCTCTACAAAATTGCTGGGGAACTGACTTCGGCGGTGATCCATGTGGCGGCGCGATCCCTGGCGGCGCAGGGGCTTTCGATTTTTGGCGACCACAGCGACATCATGGCGGTGCGGGCGACGGGTTGTGCGCTGCTCTGCTCCAACTCGGTACAGGAAGCCCAGGACATGGCGGCCATTGCCATTCGGGCCAGTTTGGAATCGCGTCTGCCGTTTTTGCACTTTTTTGATGGCTTCCGCACTTCCCATGAGGTGCAGAAAATCGAGACGATTCCCGACGAAACCCTGGCGGAATACGTGCCCTTCGACCTGGTGTTGCAACATCGCCAGCGGGCGCTAACGCCGGATCGGCCCTTCATTCGGGGCACCGCCCAAAACCCGGATGTGTACTTCCAGGGACGGGAGACGGTGAACCGCTACTACAACGCCTGCCCCGACATTGTGCAGCAGGCCATGGATGACTTTGCCAAGCTGACCGGGCGGCAGTACCACATCTATGAGTACCACGGTGCCCCCGATGCCGAGCGGGTGGTGGTGCTGATGGGGTCTGGGGCAGAAACGGTACACGAAACCGTGGATGCGCTGCTGGCCCAGGGCGAAAAAGTCGGCGTGCTGAAGGTGCGGCTCTATCGGCCCCTCGACAACATTGCTTTCGTCAACGCCCTGCCCAAAACCGTGAAATCCCTGGCGGTGCTGGATCGCTGCAAGGAACCGGGCAGTCCGGGCGAACCGCTCTATTTAGATGTGGTGCACGCCATCCACGAACTGCCCAAGACCGAGGGCAAGGTTCACCTGGAGGGTAGCGAAGAGGCTCCCCACTTTGAGGAACCCCGGCCCTTCTATCCCAAGGTAGTGGGCGGTCGCTATGGCCTGTCTTCTAAGGAATTTACCCCGGCCATGGTGAAGGGCGTCTTCGACAACCTGGCTAAGGCCAATCCCCAAAACCACTTCACGGTGGGTATTGTGGACGATGTCACCTTCACCTCGTTGGACTACGACCCCACGTTCACCACCGAACCTGACAACGTGGTGCGGGCGGTGTTCTACGGCCTCGGCTCCGATGGCACCGTGGGGGCCAACAAAAACTCGATCAAAATCATCGGCGAAGACACCCCGAACTACGCCCAGGGGTATTTCGTCTACGACTCCAAAAAGTCCGGTTCGGTGACAGTATCCCACCTGCGGTTTGGGCCAAACCCGATTCGCTCCACCTATTTGATCACCGAAGCCAACTTCGTCGCCTGCCACCAGTGGGAGTTCGTCAACAAGCTGGAACTGCTCCACGAGGCCAAACCGGGGGCAACTCTGCTGCTCAGCAGCCCCTTCGACGACCCGGCGGAAACCTGGGTGCGCCTGCCCCAAACCATGCAGCAGGAGATCATCGCCAAGGGAATGAAGGTCTACGCCATCAATGCCTACCAGGTGGCGCGGGAAGCGGGCATGGCGGGACGCATCAACACGGTGATGCAGGTGTGTTTCTTTGCCCTGTCTGGGGTGCTGCCCAGGGAAGAGGCCATCGAGGCGATCAAATACGCCATCCGCAAGACCTACGGCAAGAAGGGCGAAGAGGTCGTCGCCATGAACATCAAGGCGGTGGATGCCTCCTTGGATCACCTCTATGAAGTGCCCGTGGGCGAACCCAACGGCGACCCCACCCCCCACAAGTGGGTGCCCGACAGCGCTCCGCCTTTTGTGAAGGACGTGCTGGCTAAGATGATGGCCCGCGAAGGCGACAGCATCCCCGTTAGCGCATTGCCCGCCGATGGCACCTACCCCTGCGGCACCACCCAGTACGAAAAGCGCAACGTGGCTCAGGAGGTACCCGTTTGGGATCCCGATGTGTGCGTGCAGTGCGGCAAGTGCGTGATGGTCTGCCCCCACGCCGTGATTCGCTCGAAGGTGTACGAGGAATCGGCCCTAGAGGGTGCTCCGGCCACCTTCCAAAGCACGGCGGCGAAGGATCATGCCTGGAGCGACCTCAAGTTCACCATTCAGGTGGCCGTTGAGGACTGCACGGGATGCGCCCTGTGCGTAGAGGTGTGCCCCGCCAAGAACAAGGCGGAACCCAGCAAGCGGGCCATCAACATGGCGGAACAACTGCCCCTGCGGGAACCCGAGGCGGAAAATTGGGAGTTCTTCCTGAAGCTGCCCAACCCCAACCGCAACGACCTGGATCTGCGGAAAATCTCCCACCAGCAAATGCAGGAACCGCTGTTCGAGTTCTCTGGAGCCTGCGGCGGCTGCGGCGAAACCCCCTACATCAAGCTGGCTACCCAACTGTTTGGCGACCGGATGCTGATCGCCAACGCCACGGGCTGTTCTTCGATCTATGGCGGCAACCTGCCCACCACCCCCTACACCCACAACGCCGAGGGACGCGGCCCCGCCTGGTCGAACTCCCTATTTGAGGACAACGCCGAGTTCGGTATGGGCTTCCGGGTGTCGCTAGATAAGCACGTCCAGCAGGCGGCGGAACTGCTGCATACCCTGGCGCTGAATACCGAAAACTCGCCCCTGTCGCGGGATTTGGCCAACGCCATCCTCGGCAATGCCCAAACCACCGAAGCCGACATCTTCGAGCAGCGGGAACGGGTGGCCTTGCTGAAGCAGGGCATCGACGGCTGGCTGCACAGCCTCAACGGGGCTGACCGCGTCCTCAAAACCCGCCTGCAAAACCTGCGCTCCCTGGCCGACTACCTAGTCAAAAAGAGCGTGTGGATCGTCGGCGGCGACGGCTGGGCCTACGACATCGGCTATGGCGGCCTGGATCACGTCCTGGCCAGTGGGCGCAACGTCAACGTGCTGGTGATGGATACGGAGGTGTACTCCAACACGGGCGGCCAAATGTCGAAGGCGACTCCCATCGGGGCCGTGGCCAAGTTCGCGGCGGGGGGTAAGCCAGCGGTGAAAAAAGACCTCGGTCTGATGGCCATGACCTACGGCAACATCTACGTCGCCAGCGTGGCCATGGGTGCCCGCAACGAGCACACCCTGCGCGCCTTTATGGAGGCCGAAGCCTACGATGGCCCCTCGCTGATCATCGCCTACTCCCACTGCATCGCCCACGGCATCAACATGGCCAAGGGCATGGAGCAACAAACGGCGGCGGTGGAATCCGGTCGCTGGCTGCTCTACCGCTACGACCCCCGCCGGGCCGACCAGGGCGAAAACCCCCTGCAACTCGACAGCCGCGCCCCGAAGCGCCCGCTAGAACAGGCCCTATACAGCGAAAACCGCTTCAAGATGCTGCTGCGGAGCAAACCCGCCGAGGCCAAGGAGCTGCTGCGCCAAGCCCAAATCAGCGTCGCCAGTCGGTACCACATGTACCAATACCTGGCCGCCCGCAGCCTAGAGGACGAGCAACCCCTGCCGCCCAACCGCAGCTACTCGCTGGATCACTCGGCCCCCGTTAAGCCCAAGCCAGCGGCCCCCGAAGCGGAGTAGATCCCCCTAAATCCCCCTTAGAAAGGGGGACTTTGACTCCGGTTCCCCCCTTCCCAAGGGGGGCTAGGGGGGATCCAATCCCCGGCAACACGCCCAAATCCCCGGAAGCCCTCACCCTAAATCCCTCTCCCCAAGAGAGAGGGACTTTGAGAAACAGCCAAGCTCTCTATGGACAAGAACCCCTTACACCAACCTCCGTTCTCCCCTCTCCTCCCTGGGAGAGGGGCCGGGGGTGAGGGCTTCCGTTCAAGCCAGATCCCAGGGTTCTTCAAGAACCCTGGGATCTCTCGGCCCCAAGATTCTGTACCCCAATTTGTAGGAACCCGTGATGGACTTAACCACCCAATACCTTGGCCTAACGCTGAAATCGCCCCTTGTGGTGGGAGCCGCCGCCCCCCTCACCGAGGACATCGACAACTTCCGCTGGCTGGAGGATTCTGGCGCATCGGCCATCGTCATGCACTCGTTGTTTGAGGAACAAATTCGGCGGGAACGGCTGGAAATTCACCACCACACCGAATTTGGCACCGAAAGTTTTGCGGAAGCCCTCACCTACTTCCCAGAACCCGAAACCTTCCACGTCGGCACCGAAGCCTACCTAGAGCACATCCGAGAAGCCAAACGGCGGGTCGATATTCCCATCATCGCCAACCTCAACGGGGCCACCCTGGGCGGCTGGATTGACTACGCCAAACAGGTGCAAGAGGCCGGAGCCGATGCCATCGAACTCAATATCTACTGGATTCCCACCGACCTCAATCTCTCTGGGGCCGATGTGGAACAGGACTATATCGATATCGTGCGCTCGGTCAAAGAGTCGGTGCAAATCCCTGTGGCGGTGAAGATCAGCCCCTTCTTTAGCAACATGGCCAACATGGCCAAACGCCTGAGCGAAGCCGGAGCCGATGGCCTGGTGCTGTTCAACCGCTTCTACCAACCCGACATCGACATCGAAAATCTTGAAATTCAGCCCAACCTCATCCTCAGCGCCCCCCAGGATATGCGCCTGCCCCTCACCTGGATTGCCCTGCTCTACGGCAAGCTGCCCGTCAGCCTCGCCGCCACCAGTGGCATTAGCCGAGCCGAAGATGTGGTCAAACTGCTGATGGCCGGAGCCGATGTCACCATGCTAGTAGCCACGCTGCTGCGCCACGGCATCGGCCACATCAAAACCATTGAGGAGGAAGTCATCCAATGGCTAACTGACCACGAATACGAATCCCTGGCCCAACTGCGCGGCAGCATGAGCCAACAAAAATGCCCCAACCCCAGCGACTTCGAGCGGGTGCAATATATGCGGGCCATCCAGTCCTACCACCCCATCTGGGCACCGGATCATCAGTTTGTACATTAGGGGTTTGGTAAAGTTTGGGTGGTGGGGAATCTCCTTCTTCCCTGCCACCTTGCATAAATCTTTGTATGCAGGATAAACCGACCGAAAGATAACATCAAAAGCTATAAGCCTCTCTGCTTATCCATCAGCATTCTGTCGATTTTAGGGAAAATTAAGTGAATAAAGAAATTGAATTTCTTGCAAGTGAATTCAAACCTATTGACGACACTGATATTAGAGTTATACTGAAAAGTCAAGGTTTAAGGCTAACAATAGCTTGCTGTTCTATTTGTCAATTTCTTGTCGAATCAGGAGAAGAAAAAATAACATCGCGGCACTTATTGCAATACATGGCTGACAGAATAGAAGAACGAGGAATTCCCATTATTAGAAGAGGCAAATTTTGTTATATAAATGATCCAATATTAAACCCTAAGTTTGATACAAATCAAGATTATAAATCTCCAAAAGGGCAGTTTAATCCACAGGGATGGCTTGGTGCTTTATTCACAACAAAAGGATTTCCAAGTGACTTCAATAATATATGGACTAAATTTATTCATAGATTTGATAAATCTAAAGGCGAGATATATGTGTATTCTTTGAAGTCTGGAAAACGTAAGATTGTAGAAGAAATCATCCTAAAACACAAAAATCAAGACTCACGTCTAGAAGATCTGATGGATTTTATTCAGCCTGATCTAAATACAGAAACACTAAATAATTTACTGTTAGACCCAAAACTATCAAAAACCGAACGCGAGGCAATCGTTAAAAGTCGTGTCGGACAAGGAAAGTTTCGTGATGATTTAGAAGAATACTGGGAGAGCAAGTGCGCCGTAACTGGTTTGTCTATAACTGCAATTCTTAGAGCATCACACATTAAGCCTTGGCGAGACAGTAATAACCATGAAAGACTAGATTCCTTTAATGGCTTGCTTCTAGCTCCAAATCTCGACTCATTATTTGATAAGTTTTTGATTTCCTTTGATGAACAAGGAAAAATCATGATTTCCCCTAAAATCACCGACGAGTCTATCAGGCTACTTGGAATCAACACTGAGATGATGCTTAGAACATTTGAATCAGAACATCAGGAGTATCTGGCTTATCATCGAAATGTTTTTTCAAAAGGTCACATTTCGTAGGTGTGCTATCAACATAACGCATCACCCCTTTACAACCAGCAGGGCACATTACAACCACTCCCAACAGCACCCTGCACCCTGGCTTATTTGTGCCCACTGGCTTTGGCCCCAAGAAGCCTTACGCTATACTTGACTTATCAAAAAAACTACTGGCTCTCAGTAGGCAAACAGATCTGGGCAAGTTCACTTAAGAATAGGCATAAACTAATGGAAATCCATGAGTTAGTTCTTGAAATGAAGCTGCTCGAACGTCGCCTAACCCTCTACGAAGAAAAATATGGCGTTCTCAGCGAAGACTTTTATGCTGCCCTAACGTCAGGCCAACTTTCCCGCTACGACGAATTTGACGAAACCCGCACCGACTTCAGCCGATGGAAAGGCATCTATGAAACCTGGCTACGTCGCAAACAAGCCTACGTAAAACAGCTTGGTGAGCGCGAACTAGCTTCAACTCTTCGCTTTCAGCCCAGCTACTAAAAAATGGAAGCCCCTCTCAGATCCCTCGATAGTTACAGTCGCTTCATATCAAAAATCCTTGATCGCGACGATATTGAGAAAACAACCATAACCGTGTGGTCTAACAGTCCCTATTCTGGCACCGCAGAAGGAGAAGTCTTCTTCAAAGATGGCCTCAGACTCCGCATGAGAGAAGAACTAGACTTTGACGCAGGGCTGATCACCTCCTACGGCTACGAAGTCTACAAAAACGAGACTCGCCTATATTGGTACGACGACTTTCCGCACCCCAACGATGCCTCTCTAGCCTCAACCTTCCCCCATCATAAGCATATCCCGCCCAACATCAAGCGCAATCGTATTCCCGCACCGAACATTGACTTCAACCATCCAAATCTGCCTTTTATACTGCAAGAAATTGATGAGATTCGCCATCAAACTTAGAGTTCATAATAACCAGCAGGACACATTACAGCCACCCTCAACAGCACCCTGCACCCTGGCTTATTTGTGCCCACTGACTTGGCTTTAATACCTTTAATAAAAAGAGGTCTTTCAATGTCCCTAACCGAGCTAATGACCCAAATTCAGGAACTACCCAAAATTGATAAACTGCGCCTAATGCAGTTCCTAGTCACAGAACTCGTCAGAGAAGAAGACCAAAACGTCTTTGTCGAGAACCAAGAATACCCCATCTGGTCGCCCTACAATTGCTCTGAAGCCGCCAACGTCCTTATGAATCTTCTCGCCACAAAGCAGCAAACCCAAGATGGTTGAACCCCAAAAATACCCCTACAAAATCCTTGACAGCAATCTTGGTATGGTAGATCGAATGCCATACCTGCCCCTAACGCTCAGCCTAAATCGCCAATCTCTCAACACCGAAGGTCTCCTAGATACAGGAGCCAGCGTCAACGTTTTACCCTACGAAATTGGCCAAGAACTGGGCTTAGTCTGGGAAGAAGAACAACTCTCCGTATTGTTAGCAGGTAATCTAGCTCGATTTGAAGCCCGTGCCGTTATTGTTCAGGCCCAAGTCGCCTCCTTTCCGCCCATCAACCTAGCCTTCGCCTGGACACAAGCCGCTAACGTACCGCTAATTTTAGGACAAGCCAACTTCTTCTTCGAGTTTGATGTCTGCTTCTTCCGCGTACGCTCCGAATTTGAAATTCGCCCTAAACAAGCTGAAGTGTAGAACATAGTTTTTAGGATAAGTCAGCAATAGCATCGCGCATCCCCCCTTTCCAACCAGCAGGGCACATTACAGCCACCCCCAACAGCACCATGCACCCTGGCTTATTTGTCAGGGTAAGCGCAAGAAAAATGAGCTTGTAAGATGCTAGGGAATCACCCAGTCACTATCCCCGAGGTTTTCCATGGCTAAAGGCTTTGTGTCCGCCAAAGATGTCGTTCAACCGCGTCCAGCTCCGAAGCCACTGCCGCTGGCGGTTGACGCCGAATCAGTCCAAGCGCAGTGGCAAGCGCAATTCGCTGACCTAGAAGACCCGCGTGGGCGTCAGGGGGTAGAACATCCGTTTTTGAGCATTGTGATGATTGCGATTCTAGAGGTCATCGGGGGCGCGACGGGCTGGGAGGACATCGAGACCTATGCCGAGAGCCATGAGGCATGGCTGAGCACCCTGTTCGCGTTACCGAACGGTGTGCCCCATGCCGACACCTACCGTCGGTTGTTCGAGCGGATGGCCCCGGATGCCCTAGAGCGTTGCTTTTTGGGCTGGGTAAAGCAGATCGTTGAGGGTAGCGGAGCTCAGGTCATTCCCATCGATGGCAAGACCATCAAAGGCTCCTACGACCGCACTGCCAAGCAATCGGCGCTCCATGTGGTCAGTGCTTGGGCGAGTGAGCATCGACTGTTGTTAGGCCAGGTGAAGGTGGCTTCCAAGAGCAATGAAATCACTGCTATTCCCGCGTTGCTCAAGTTGCTCGATATCAGCGGCTGCATCATCACCCTCGATGCCATGGGCACCCAGAAGGAGATTGCTCGTGAGATTCTTGGGCACGGCGCTGATTACGTCCTCTGTCTCAAGGCCAATCACCCCACCTTGTGGGCCGAGGTCACGGCATGGTTTAAGCAGGCTGAGGCGTCGAACTTTGCTGCTCTAGAGCACCGTTATGACGCTCGGGTAGAGTCGGGCCATCATCGACGGGAGCATCGGCAGGTGTGGGCGGTACCGGTCGCGATCATGGGAGACCTGCACCACATCGAGCAATGGGCGGGACTCAAAACCATCGGCATGGTGAAGCGGGTTCGGCATCTCTGGAACCAGATCACCCAAGAGACGATGGTGTATCTCACGTCGTTGCCCTGTGATGCCGCCGTCATTGGTCGGGCCATTCGCACCCATTGGGGCATCGAAAATCAACTCCACTGGGTGCTTGATGTCACCTGGGGGGAGAACAAGTCTCGCATTCGACGGGGACATGGGGGCGAGAACATGGCCCTCCTACGACGCTTGGCCATCAGTGTCCTGAACCAGGAAACCTCAAAGCAACGAAGTCTCAAGCAGAAGGCGAAGCGAGCCTCAATGAGTCCGGACTACATGCTCACTGTCCTTGCCGCAGGTCTGGCAACGTAGCACATTTTCTCGATGATTTTCTTGCGCTTACCCTGGCTTATTTGTGCCCCCTGGCTTGGCTTTTCCAGACCCAATCAGATTGTTCTAAAATAACCTCAACAGGCCCAGTAAACCTCGACTAACCCCACCAAGGTAAACCCATGCCCGTTGTCGCTGCTAAATCCTACGTAGAATATCGAAATAATACCTACTGGGTCGAAGGAACCCGCGTCTCCCTCGACTCCGTTGTTTATGCCTTTCGCAATGGATTATCCCCTGAAAGCATCGTTCAGTCTTTCCCATTGCTAACCCTAGAACAAGTGTATGGATCCATCACCTTCTACCTAGCCAACCTCACCGAGATTGATACCTACCTAGCTAACGAAGAGGCTGCTTTTGATGCCATGCCCCAACCCCTGCAAAGCAGTGATCCAGCTTTATATCAAAAACTCCTAGAAGACAAAGCCGTACAGCAGGTCAAATCGTGACGATTCGTTATCAAGCCGATGCCGACCTAAACCAGGCCATCGTCACAGGGGTCTTGCGACGAGAACCCAAAATCAACTTTCAAACCGCCCTAGCCGCTGGATTAGAAGGCGTTAAAGATGCAGACGTATTGATGATTGCTGCCACACAAAAGCGCATCCTCGTCAGTCATGATCGCAAAACAATGCCATCCGAATTCGCCGATTTTATAGTCAGCCACCAAAGTTCAGGCGTAATCATTGTTTCTAGAAAGCTATCCATCGAAGCCACCATCGAAGAACTGCTGTTAATTTGGGCCGCATCCAGCGCAGACGAATGGATAAACCGCATTGCCAAACTGCCCCTTTAAGGAATCCGTCGCCCTAGCTGGCTTCTGCCTGTTGGATTGGCTTAAATAGCATTAAAAAAAGAACAATTGACTGAGGAATTATATATGGACTACCGCAACTACATCACCATTGAACCCAACAAGCGCGGCGGAAAACCCTGCGTACGCGGCCTACGCATTACCGTCTATGAAGTCCTAGAATATCTCGCCTCCGAAATGACCGAAGCCGAAATCCTTGACGACTTCCCCGATCTCACACGAGAAGACCTCAAAGCCTGCATCGCCTATGCCGCCGACCGTGAGCGTCGATTTATGACCGCTCCCCTATCCGCATGAAACTACTATTTGATGAAAACCTATCGCCCAAATTGCCCCGCCGCCTGAGCGATCTTTTCCCAAATTCACTCCATGTTCGAGATGTCGGCATGAAAGCCACCGACGATCCAATCGTTTGGGATTTCGCTAAAGACAACAACCTAATGATTGTTCCCAAGGATGCCGACATGCATGATCGAAGCCTGGTTTTCGGGAATCCGCCAAAAGTGATTTGGCTGCGGCTAGGCAACTGTTCAACCCAGCAAGTCGAAGCTGTGATGCGTCGAAATTTTGACGCGATTAAATCATTCTATGACGATGAGACACTATCGCTGCTGGCCCTCTCGCGATGATTGTAAAGAACAGTTCGTTGGATGCGTTATGCTTGCCGCTAATGCATCATCCCTTTACAACCAGCGATGCTGATTGCAGCCACCCCCAACAGCACCCTGCACCCTGGCTTATTTGTGCCCACTGGCTTTGGCTTGGCTACCTTACTGGCTGATAACCGTCGCCTGACCTTTAACCACGCTATCTAAAATAGCTAAAATTTTGGGGGCCAACGGCTTTAAATCCGCCAAACGATTAGACAGTGCATGTAAAACAATCACCGCCATATCAAATTGTGGCAAATTCTGTTGAAACGATAGGTTTCAATCAACGGTTATAAATACGTCAACCTCGGCCTCTGCAAGGGCAAGCAGTTCGCAGATTCAAATCTGAAGTGCAACACTCTGTCTCAGAGCCGCTGTCAGCCTTCGCGGTCATGACCACAACCAGGAACACGGTACAGCGCAGCACAGCAGGCTATAGGTCTCCTTCATAGGCTTAGTCTTAGATCCATGGCTGCAAGCGGATTTGAGCAGGTGTTGCACTTCAACCTTGAATTGGCCCTTTGCATCAGGCTCACCCTGCTAATCTGATGCAAAATACGCTACGCTTATTCATATCCATAACGTAGGTTAAAGAGCCATCACTTTAGATTTTCTACCCATCATGGAGTCCCGACCATGACAGCCTCAAAACAGCGTACGATACAAGCCGTCGTAACCAAAGCAAGCCTTCACGCGCCCAAGCAAGATACTGCTTACTGGCGCACACAGCCCTATATCGACAGACTTTGGGCACTAGAAAATCTTCGCCAACAGTATCATCTCTGGAAATACGGTGCTGAACCAAGACTTCAAAGAGTTTATACAGTCGCTAAACGATAATCAGGTCAACTATTTGGTCATTGGTGGTTATGCTGTGGCTTTGCATGGCTATCCTCGCTATACCAAAGATATTGACATTTGGGTTGAAATGACCCCTGAAAATGCAGCCAACATGCTGAAAGCCCTAGACCAGTTTGGATTTGCATCTCTGAACCTTCAAGCAGAAGACTTCTTGACTCCAGATCAGGTCATTCAGTTGGGCTATCCCCCTAGCCGAATCGACCTCATTACGACACCCGATGGAGTAGATTTTTCCACCTGCTACACCAATCGACTGACTGTAGAAATCGATGGTATTGCGGTGGACTTTATCGATCTAGAAAACCTCAAGCGCAATAAGTCTGCCTCAGGCCGACTTCAAGACTTGGCAGATCTCGAAAACTTGTCTTAGTCCATAGGATGCGTTAGCAACATCGTCACGATCACCCCTTTACAATCAGCAGGGCACATTACAGTCACCCCCAACAGCACCCTGCACTCTGGCTTATTTGTGCCCACTGGTAGTTTTGTTGACTCTGCTATACTAACCTAATGAAGTTCCACGGGATTTCATTGTATATTAAGCTGTTAGTCATCTAAACTGCGTATAATACATTAAAATTCTGGAATAAGCCATGGGAGTCAGAAACTATCTAACGTCAGAGGAAAAGCAAGAGCTTCAGAAGCA
>NZ_JACJRS010000078.1 GCF_014697375.1 Phormidium sp. FACHB-1136 | reverse complement strand
TGCTTACGCCTCTCTCGGTCAATATGAACGCGCCATTGACTTCCATGAGCAAAGTCTAGCGATTTACCGCGAGATCGGGGATCGCCAAGGGGAAGGCCGCGCGCTGGCCAGTTTGGGCCCTGCTTACGCCTCTCTCGGTCAAGATGAACGCGCCATTGACTTCTACAGTCAGGCGCTGTCTATTTTTAGTGCCCTGGGTAATCGGGCTGAAGCGGGCCTCACCCTTAGCAACCTTGGCCGACTTCTCAACGCCCAAGCCCAGCCCGAACTGGCCATCGTCTTCCTCAAGGCCTCCGTTGATGTGCACGAATCCATCCGGGGCGATATTCGCGGATTGGATACGGCTCTACAACAGTCTTTCACCGATACCGTTGCCGACGGCTACCGCCTGCTAGCCGACCTGTTGCTGCAACAAAACCGCATCCTGGAAGCCCAGCGGGTGCTGGATTTGCTGAAGGTGCAGGAACTGGATGAGGCTTTGCGGGGTGTTCGCAGCACCAGCGACACGAGCGGCGGCGTGGCCTTTTGGCAAATGGAAACTGACTTGCTGGCTCTCTATAACCAAGTGATCGCCGATGCCGACGAACTGACCCAACTGCAAGCCGCCGATTACGACAGCCTCAGCCCCGAACAGCAGCAGCGCCTTCAAGATCTGCGCCAGCGTAACGCCGATGTGCAAAGCCGATTTGTTGCCTTCCTCGACTTACCCGAAGTGCGGCAACTGCTGGCCCAAATTCGCCAGGAGACCGAGGGTCAAAACCTCGCCATCGAAAACCAGCACCGCGCGTTGCAAAACAACCTGCGCCGCCTGCCCCAAAAGACGGCCCTGCTCTATCCGTTGATTCTGCCCGACCGCCTAGAACTCGTCCTCGTGACCGCCGATAGCCCGCCCCTGCGTTATCCCATCGCCGTGGGTGGGGCCGAGCTAAATCGCGCCATTGTGGCCTTTGGCCAAGCGCTAAAAGACCCCAGCAGCGACATTCAACCCCTAGCCCAGCAGCTCTATGGCTGGCTGGTGGCCCCCCTGGAGGATGCCCTCGCCCAGGCGGGCATTGAATCCCTGCTCTATGCGCCGGATGGTGCCCTGCGCTATGTGCCCCTGGCGGCGCTGCACGATGGCGACCAGTATTTGGCTCAACGCTTCAGCCTCAGCCACATCACAGCGGTTTCGCTGTCTAACTTTGACCAAGTGCCCGACCCGGCCCAGCGACGACTGCTGGCAGCGGCCTGTGCCGAATGCAGCTTTACGGTGAATGTGGGAGATCGGGCCTTTGTCTTTGAGGATTTGCCCTTCACCGAACCCGAAGTCAAAGCCTTGGCCGAACAGATTCCTAACACCCGCGTGCTGCTAAACCAGGGCTTTAGCCGTCAGGAGTTGGAAAATCGTTTGGGTAGCTACAGCATCATTCACCTCGCTACCCACGGCGCGGTGGTGGAAAATGCCCCGCGTCAGTCTTTTGTGGTGCTGGGCAGCGGCGAACACGTCACCCTGGAGGACATTCGCCAAAGCTGGAACCTCAATGCCGAGTTGGTAGTGCTGAGCGCCTGCGAGACGGCGGTGGGCAGTGCGGAACTGGGCAGCGGCGTGGAAATTCTGGGCCTGGGCTACCAAATTCAGGATGCCGGAGCGCTGGGGGTGTTGGCCTCGCTGTGGCAGGTGAGCGACCAAGGCACCCAGGTGTTGATGGGGGCGTTTTACAATGCCCTGGGCCAGGGCATGAGCAAGGCCGAGGCCTTGCAGGTGGCTCAGAACGCACTGATTACGGACGATTTTTCGGCGGTGGGGAGGCCACGGGCCACAATAGATGTGATTGATACGGCCACAGGCCAACCGCTACAGGCGAGTGAATCCAGCGACTCTTTGGCTCACCCCTACTTTTGGGCACCGTTTATCCTCATTGGCAACAGTCTGTAGTAGGTCATGCTCTAGGAGGTGTCAAAGCCCTCGGCCTTCAACGCCTTGTAAACGGTGGATTTAGGCAGGTTTCGGGCTTTGCAATATGCGGAAAGGGAAAGGTTACTCATGGTTGGAAACGGGTTAGAAACGTTGAAAAAACTGGGCAGGGAACAAAATCAGGCGTTCCCAGCAGCCGCCCCCTAGTTTTTGCAATGGTCACAGGGCGTTCACTGCTGAACATGGTTATAGCATAAATTTATGTAGTTAGCATATAATTAGTGCATAAGGCATTAACATAAATTTGGCCACTCGTTTATTGAGGCGATACAATCCATGCAAAACCAAGCGGTAAGCATGACTAAGCGGCTAACAATTTCGATTGAGGATGATGTTTACGATGTCCTCGAAAAGTGGGCAGACGAGGAAGTGAGAACCCTTGCCAACCTGGCAGCGGCTATCGTCACCCTTGAGGCCCGTAAACGTGCAGCCACCGCAAGTGAGGGCAGCAAATAATGGCGAACCCAGATGCAACCTTTTCCATGCTTGAGGCCATGTCGGCCCGGTTGGAAATTGTTACCCGGTCATTAGAGCGCACGGCTGAGGCTGTCGAAGCCAACAGTGCCCAGGTGGCCAGCCTAAGTGAGTCCATCACCCGGCTAGAAATTCAGATTGAGAATGGCTTTGGCCGCATCGAAAACCTGATCCAGCAGCAGCTAGAGCTAAGCCGCCAGCAGCACGAAACCGCCCAGATGCAGGGGCGGCATATCGAGCGGTTGATGGGGGTAGTAGAGACTCTGATCCAGAGCAGGGCAGCTTGAGCCACAGCCGAACCCGGCTCCGGTACCGGGCCTGGTGGCCGGTTGATCGGAATCGGGGTGCGGATCTACAATTTGGCGATTTGAAGACTAAGGAGGTGAAAACGATGTGACGCGATTACCCCCAAACAGCAAAAACGACAGCTCTCCCGCCAAGAAGCTGCTGCCGTCTGCTTAAACCACCGAGAACCGGGGTTAGAAATGATTCAGCAATATTATATCTAACCCCAGATCTGGCCGCAACCCCTTGGCCGCTCTGGGAATGATCCAACAACTATCGCTCTCGATAGAATGTTGATGCCTAGCCAGGTTGGCTGGGATGCCATGGATCATTCACGGAAGCCCGCAACCCTACGAAAGAGGCTTTGCCGTGGATACGTTTAATCTTTCAATCGCGAACCGCCACCGGGGCCAGATCTGGGCCGGGTGCAGTTCTGCATAGTTAAAAGCCCCCTCCGGTTCTCAGCCGGAGAGGGCTTCATTTTTTCTGATTTTTAGGGGCCGCCTGCAAGTTAGCCCACTGTTACTCTCATCAAGAAAGCAATGCAACTCGATTATAGCTATCAAGCGCCAAATCAAAACCCCCAATCTTCCCCCATCCCCCTGGATCAGTACCGGAACAGGCCAGACCGGCAGGAACCGGGGCCGGTACCCAGGGATTTGATACCCAGGGAGTGGCTGGAGAACAAGCGCCTGCCGGATGTCCTGGCCCATGGCATCGTCGTCATGGCGGCTGGGCCAACAGGGCTGTGCTTTCTCACGGCTCTGCACTACTGGATGCCGCGCAGCAAAAATATCTACGACGGGAAGATATGGGTCTATAACACCCTGGAAAAGTGGTGTGGGTACACTGGCCTGCCCATTGGAACCCTTCGGAGAACGATTGATGCCTTAGTTAATGCGGGCATCGTCGAAACCTGGCGACCAAACAGACGGCAACCGATTCGATACACCCTCAACTATCCAAAACTGCGGGAACTAGCCAAGGCCGAATTGATGAAGGCGGGGTACTGGCCAAACTCTGAGTGTGATCAATCTGGCATCACTGAGTCTGATCAAAATGACATGACTCAAACTACCGAGTCTGATCAAAATGACATGACTCAAACTACCGAGTCTGATCAAAATGGGCAGACTATACAGGAAACTAACTATTCACAGGAAAACAACCATTCACAAGAAACCACCACCAGATCCGGAGGGGGTGGGGAATTTGATTTTGAGTTTTTGGAGAGTGAGCCAAGGGAAGCTAAACCTGATCAAGGAACTGGACAGGCCCAGGTAATCCAGATCGAAACAGAATCCACCTCCCTGTCTAGCAAGAAAGATCAAACTGGCACCACAGCAGATCGAGGATCGGAGACTTACAGTTCCGCCGCGCCGTCGCGTTTTGCGCCGCGTCAGTCGCACGATGAGACGGCCCAGGCCCGGATACTGGCCCAGGCTGAGCAGAAGTTTGGGGAGGCGCTAGGGATTAAGAATCAATTTTTGGGCACCGAACCGGCCATCCTGGCTCTGGCTCTGGATGAAACCAAGGCTGCTATCAGCGCACACCAGATCCAAAAATCCGAGATGGGGCATTTTATCTCCCGTATCCGGCACTGGCTGGCCAATCCAGAAGAATTCCAGTCCCACCCCGACATTCGTGGCCGGAACCGGGCACTGGCCAGCATTGCGGAATTCCACGAATTTTTTGGATGGGAAACGGAACAAACCAGCCCTGACTGGCCCGGAGCCGGTGGGTTGGTGGCGGAGCTGGATCTGAGAGGCGCGAAGCGCTACCTGGACTGGTTGATCGGGCGGGCCAGGGGGCTGGTGCGGGATGAGAATCTGAGAATTGGCGAAGATCCCTTTGAGCTGTCTCGGCGTTTCCCCCAGCCCCGGTACACGACGCTCTCAATGATGGTGGATGCTGAATCCTATCGAAACTACCTGGCCTGGGCCGCCACCCAGCCCGATTACGACAGCCCGGAGCATATGGCCTTGATAGAGGAAGCGGAACTGGCCCGTCAGGCGGTGCTGGCCGAGATGCGGGCGGTTAAGAAGCGGATTTATGCGGCCCAGTCCAGCCGGAATCCGGTCGCAACCCAGCGGGTGGAGGTGTAGCCATGTCCGAACTTCCAGAACGGCAGATTTGGCGCAGCATGATCCACCGCTGCCATAACCCGATCAGTTCCGGCTACCCGGCCTACGGGGCAAGGGGTATCGAGGTTTGCCCTGAATGGCGGATTCGGGATCGATACTCCACCGGTTTCCGCACCTTCCTGCGCGATATGGGCCTGCGCCCAACCGTCTACCACTCGCTTGATCGCCTGGACAATGATGGCCACTACGAACCGGGTAACTGTAGGTGGGCCTTGCCCCACCAGCAGGCCCGCAACACGCGCCGCAGCCCCCGTATCACCCTATGGGGCCAGAACCGGCCCCTGGGCCACTGGTGCGAGGCTCTGGGCCTGCCTGACTACAGTTACCACTACTTGGCTTATGCCATCCGGCGGGGTGCCAATCCGCGCCTCACGATCCTCCTAGAGTGCGTCCGGGTGCGGGAATGCGCCATACCTGAGAGATAGGGATAGAATGGGGGTGCCAGCTCCGGCTGGATGCCTCTATGGACGCCTGCACCCGCTACACCTGGTAGCCATGGAGGGCCTACGCAAATTACCGTACCGCCACAAACGCAGGGGCCAGGGAATCACTGGCTCAATCGGAATCACGTTTCACCCCGATGCCCTGGCCCGCCTGGATTTCCAGTGCCAGCTCACTCAGGAATCCAGGGGCAAGGTGCTCAGTGATTTGATCCTCTCCGGCCTGCCCCCAGTGCCGGAGCCGGTTGGGGGTGTGGCATGAGCAGCAGCATTGCCCCGGCAACCCTGTTCGGCTGGGTGGAATCCGGCGAAAACAATGACGACATCAACCAGTGGCTAGAGCAGTTTCCCACCAGCCGGGAGGCGCTGCTGCTGATCACGTATCTGGTGCGCCGAGCCTACCGATTCTGCGACGAGTCGGAGTTGCTGGCTGTCCAGGACTGGGCTGAAACAGCACTGGAGCCGTTTTCCCTGGCCGCCCAGGCGTGGGCGATGGACGAGGTTGCCGGGTACGAGATAGTCAATGGCCGGTTGAACCCTGTCCTCTGGCAGCAGACCCGGAGCCAGAGCTTAAAAGCAGTTTTGATTACTACAGGAGTCTGAGTCATGGACGATATAGAACTGATTTTACAGAACACGATTGCCTCGTACCGGGATGCCGCCCGGTTTTACACAGAGATCCGTGATTACCAGTCCCCCCCACCGGCACCATCGCCGATCCCCCCCGCGCCGGAACCAGAAGCGAGTACCGGAGATCGACTGGAGGCCATGGGGGCACAGGAGTTGTACGAAGCTTTGCAGGCTGATCCAAAGGCGCTCTTAGCCCAACTAGCTTTGGCTGATCGGGAGGGGAGCTGATGGCTGGTTTATATCGCTATGCTGCCCGTGCCCGCGCCGCCCTAGCGGCCCAACCGGTACCGGAACCTGTCCCCCCCCAGGACGGGCCTGAGTTGGGGGCAATCTTCCAGCAGCAGCTCCAGCAGCTCCAACAAGCCATGCTGGCCCCACCCTCCCGGTCTCACCCTGCTGGTCGGAGAAGGAACCCCCGGCTCCCTCCCGGCAGGCCCAGGCGGGGGTTGCGCGATCATCCATTCTGCAATCTGGCCGACGCACCCCCGCACCCCACCCAGGCCGATCTGGAACAAGTATCCGGCCAGGTGCTGCGGCTGTACCAGGATGGCGGGGGCAAGCTCAGGCGACACCAGGAGGCCCAGGAGCAGGCCGAGATTGATTACGAGTTACAAACCCACTCGGAACCCGGCCCGGAGCCGGTGCAGGGGCAGGAGGATAGGCAGGATGGCAAGAACCTGGACGGCTGAACAGCGGGAAGCGCAGCGGCAGCGGTGCTTGGAAACGAAGCCCTGGACTCGGAGCACCGGGCCGACCAGTGAGGAAGGCAAGCTGATCAGCTCTATGAATAACCTGCGACATGGCCTGTACTGCAAGCGGAACAAAATCGTCAGGCTGCTGGCCACCTGGCTATTGCAGGCCCAGCAGCTTGAGGAATGCAAGGCCGAGCTGGCCACCTGGCTCCCCCAAGCGCTGGCCCTACGGCGGGAGAACCCGGCCCTGTTTGATGCCCTGATTTTTCAGATCCAAAGTGAGAACAAACAGGAAACAGGGAACCCTGAGTAAAGAATTCAACCTTTCTCTATGGCTAAATCTTTCTCTTTTCTCTCTCTCATTTTGGTGTTGCTGGCTGTAGGCTGCTCTGGAGGTAAAAATCAGGAGGCCGCTGAGGCTGCTGTTGAAGCGTTGCAGGCAGTCGATTCTGCTGTAAGCGTTGGCACAAATATGGTGAATTATCGCCAAGCCATAGTCCTGGCAAGAACAGAAGTTGATCAGTATCTAGCCAAAGATTCTGATTCTGAGTTTGCCCAGAACCTCAGCCGTGCGATGGACGGGCACCAGGCTGCGGCTGACTGGTGGCAGTGTGAGATTGCACGGGCGCAAAACTCTTTAGAGACACGGTGGGATGCCCAGGCCCGCTGCCGGGACGCTGTTTTACCCTCTATTTTTGTTCTGTATCCTGATGCGGAGCCCAAAGTTGAAGCTGCCGTAGCAAACCGTCAGTCCCCCTTAGAGTATCAAAGTCAGGCGCTAGACCCTGACGCTATGCTTCAGTTTGTCTGGAGACACACCAGCGCAGATACGGACAAAGTAATAGAGGCTCTGTAACCCTGGCCTCTATCCATCCCCGTTGCCCCCTAACCCCGGCTCCGGTGCCGCCAGGGCCGGGTTTTGGTGCTGGCCACCTGGCTATTGCAGGCCCAAATAATCGATCTACCTAGCTTCAATCCGCTGGGGCTGCGTATGGCTTCCATTGCGTTGCATTGCGCAAAAGTTAAAGATTTAGGGTGTCCGCGTGATTCTGGCAGACGGATAGGTAATCTAGGTGAAGTGAACCTCCCTATCTTTGAATGCTGCTGAGTTTGAAGCATTCCTAAGTGATGTGAGTTGGTCGCTCCGGTTGGTCGTTGTTCCTGTAAATCAAAGAGAGTGATGCACCCCCCAGTGCGCTGTGTTACTGCGGGGATGTTTTAGGGATGACGCGCCCATGGCCTATTGGCTTTTTCAAGGAAACCCAAAGTATTACCGCATCCTGGACGGCATTCGAGACTTCACCCAAATGCCCTGGTTGGTCACGCGCTATGCCAAGGAGATGCAGCCCGGTGATGGGGTGCTGATTTGGATGGCGGGGCCAGGGGCCGGGATTTATGCCATTGCAGAGATCATCGACACCCCTAAGCCGATGCCGGAGCCGCCCGATATCGGTTACTGGCTGGATAAGTCACGCCTGGGTAAACAAGAGATATCGGCGACCCTACGGTTTACGGACAAGCTGCTGGATCGGCCCTTACTGCGCAGCGACCTGAAGCAAGACCCGGTGCTGAAGTCGTTGACGGTATTGCGCCAGCCCAACGCCACCAACTTCAAGGTGACGGCGGCAGAGTGGCAGCGGGTGTATGAGCTAAAGAGTCAAGTCTGATGATCGATTGCGCTATCCAGTAACACTGCCAATATGCAACAAACGAGCCTTTCCACCTCTGTCTCTGGCATTCGCGACAACTCTGAAGCACGGGGTAGTGTCGGACAGTTTCTCAAAGAGAAAATCCAACCGGGTGCGGATTTATCCATCGTGTCGGCTTACTTCACGATTTATGCGTTTGCAGCGCTCCAAGATCAGCTCTTAGGTGCGCAGGGCTTACGGTTCCTGTTTGGTGAGCCCCGGTTTATCAAATCGCTCGACCCCGAAAAGACAGAGAAGAAAGCCTTTCACATTGAAGATGATGGCTTGGCACTCTCGATGGAGCGGTTGCAGCAGCGGGCGGAGGCGCGGGCCTGTGCGGATTGGATGCGCCAGGACAATGTGCAGATCCGCTCGGTCAGGAAGACCAACTTTTTGCACGGCAAGCTGTATCACGTTGCTCAAAACGGTGGTACTGATGCGATTTTGGGCAGCTCCAACTTTACGGTGAGGGGGTTGGGGCTCTCACCCCAGAACAGCAACATTGAGCTGAACCTGGAGGTTACAGATAAGCGTGACCTGGCAGATCTGCGGCGGTGGTTTGACGAGCTGTGGACTGACCTAGATTTGGTTGAAGATGTCAAAGCTGATGTCATTGAGTACCTGGAAAAGCTCTACCAGGATCATTCGCCGGAGTTCATCTATTACAAGACGCTATTTCACCTGTTTGAGTCGGGGCTAGCGTCGCAGGAGGAGGCGGATCGCAAGACTGAGCAGAATCTCCTCGATACGGAAATTTGGAAGACCCTGTTTGAGTTCCAGAAGGACGGGGTGAAAGGAGCGATCAAGAAAATCCTGACCTACAACGGCTGTGTGATTGCCGACAGCGTGGGACTAGGAAAAACCTATGAAGCCCTAGCCATCATCAAATACTTTGAGATTCGCAATGACAAGGTGCTGGTTCTCTGCCCGAAGAAGCTACGGGAGAATTGGACGGTCTACCAAGCCGTCAATAACAGCACCCTCAATCCCTTTGTGGATGATCGCTTCTCCTACACCGTCCTTTCCCACACGGACTTGAGCCGCGAGGGGGGCTACTCTGGTGACATCAATCTGGAAACCTTCAACTGGTCTAACTTTGACCTGGTGGTCATTGACGAATCCCACAACTTCCGCAACAACACCAAGGGCAAGCGGGATGAGGAGGGCAATATCATTCGCCAGAGTCGGTATGAACGCCTGATGGATGCCGTGATTCGCAGTGGCCCCAAAACGAAAGTGCTGCTGCTGTCGGCCACCCCGGTCAACAACGACCTGACCGACCTGCGTAACCAGCTCTATTTCCTCACGGAGGGTAGCGATTACACCTTTGCGGATTCCCTGGGCATTCACAGCCTCAAAGACATGCTAGGAGCCGCGCAGCGAACGTTTTCCCAGTGGTCACAGAAGGGTGAACGCCATTCCAATGACCTGCTAGAAAGCCTGAGTTCGGCCTTCTTTAAGCTGCTGGACGAGTTGACCATTGCCCGCTCCCGTCGCCACATCCAGACCTATTACCGGGCCACCATTGATGAGCTGGGGGGCTTCCCAGAACGGTTGAAGCCGATTTCACGGTTTCCTGATGTGGATCTGGAGCATCGGTTTTTAGGCTATGAGCGGCTAAATCATGAAATCTCTGAGTACAAGCTCGCGTTGTTCAATCCCACCGCCTATGTGCAAGCCGCCTACCGCGATAGCTACGACAGTCCTGGGGATGGCAACTTTCGCCAGAGCGACCGGGAGCATTACTTGATTGGCATGATGCGGGTGAACTTCCTGAAACGATTAGAAAGTTCTGTCCATGCCTTTCGCCTGACGATGGAGCGCACCGTCCAGAAAATTGAGGAGTTGGAAGATAAAATTGAAGCGTTCCAGCAGAGGAAAGCCAAGAACCCCGACCTCGACTTGGCGGAACTCAATATGGACGACCTGGAGGATGACGACCTTCGCGATGCCATGCAGGTTGGCAAGCGTTTAGCCTTCAATCTGGCTCACTTACATCTCGATGAGTGGCTGAAGGACTTGCGGGCCGACAAGGCCCAGCTCAATTTGCTGGCCATCTCGGCCAAGGATGTGACCCCTGATCGCGATGCCAAGCTAGCGGAGCTGAAGGCGCTGATTCACCAAAAGGTGACGAATCCTACGACAAACCAGGATGGGGAACCCAACCGCAAGGTGCTGGTCTTTACGGCGTTTGCGGATACGGCCATGTATCTGTACGACAACCTCCAGGCATGGGCTTCGGAGTTGGGTATCCATTCCGCTTTGGTGACGGGCAGCGGGCCGAACCGAACCACCTTGGGCCGCAACGAGTTTAATCACCTGCTGACTAACTTCTCGCCGCGAGCCAAGAAGCGGAGACAGATGGAGTCGATGCCCCAGGACGCGGAAATCGACTTGCTCATTGCCACGGACTGTATTTCAGAGGGTCAGAACCTCCAGGATTGCGACTATCTGGTGAACTATGACATTCACTGGAATCCGGTGCGCATCATTCAGCGCTTTGGGCGGATTGACCGGATTGGCAGCCGCAACTCAGCGGTGCAGATGGTGAATTTCTGGCCGACGGAAGACTTGAATCAGTACATTAACCTGAAAAACCGCGTGGAGGCCCGCATGGCCTTGGTGGATGTCACCGCCACTGGCGAGGATAATCTGCTGGAAGAAGACCTGACAAGGGCCATTGAAGGGGATTTGAAGTACCGTGATCGTCAACTGCTGCGGCTGCAAGAAGAAGTGCTGGATCTGGAGGATTTGAATGAAAGTGTGGACTTTACCGACTTCACCCTGGATGACTTCCGCATTGACCTGAGTAAGTACCTGGAGGGCAACCGCGATGCCCTGCGGGAGGCTCCCCTGGGGCTATATGCGGTTGTGCCGCCGGAGGTTTCAGCGGAATCGGCTTACCGCAAGGTGGTAGAACCGGGCATCATCTTTTGCCTGCGCCAAAAGTCGGAGGCCAAGGCTAGCGAGACGGTGAATCCGCTTCAGCCCTACTTTTTGGTCTACATCCGCAGTGACGGCGAGGTGCGCTACCGCTTTACCCAGCCCAAGCAAATCTTGGATATTTACCGAGAACTCTGTGCTGGACGCACCACCCCCTACGAAGATTTCTGTCGGTTGTTTGATCGGCAAACCCAGCAGGGAGCTGATATGTCGGCCTATGTGCCGCTGCTTGAGAAAGTAGTGAAGTCCATTCAGCAAACCTTTCAGCGCCGTAATATCAAGCAGCTCCAGATGGGCCGGGGGGGCTTACTGGTCGGCAAAAGCGAGCAGCCCCAGGACTTAGACGATTTTGAGCTGATTACTTGGCTCGTGCTTTTAGCACCGAATACGTAGAGACACTAGCAGCAGAGTACGGTTATGGCAACGGTCACCTTTCTTGAAGAACTACAGTCGATCCTCCACGGCTTTCAGCGGGGCAGCCTGAAGGACAATGCGCTGGCCCTGTTGGGGCAGTTGGGCTACCGCAGTGACAAACAGATCGACCTGGAGCCGAACACCGTCGCCACCTTCAAGGAAAACTTTGACAATGGGCCGGATCACCTTCAGTTCAATGATGACCGTGCCCTGACGCATCAGTGGCAGTCGGTGGATTTTCTATTTCAGCTTGCGGGGGACGATCTAGCCATTGGGGGACAGTGGCCGCTGGTACGGAGCCGTGCGGTGGATACCTCGGCGGCGGCGTGGCAGTCGTACCTGTTCTTTGCCATTCGTCTGAAAGACCGGGCAACCCCCTATACCCGCACAGAGCTTTCCAATATCACCCGTGAGGTCAACAAGCTGTTTTTGATGCCCGCGATGGTGATTTTTCAGCATGGGCAGACGATTACGCTGTCGGTGATCAATCGGCGGCTCGACAAGCGCTACTCTGATCGGGATGTGCTGGAAAAGGTGACGTTGATTAAGGACATCAACATCGCCCAGACCCACCGGGCACATCTGGAGATTTTGGCGGATCTGGCTAGCGATGAGCTGTACCGAGTGCAGGGGTTCACCAGCTTTGAGGAACTGCACCAAGCATGGCAGAAAACCCTAGATAGCTCGGAACTGAATAAGCGATTCTTTCAAGAAGTGGCGAACTGGTATTTTTGGGCAGTGCAGCACGTTCAATTTCCTGGCCCACCAGAGATGGATCCCCAATCCCGCAACGAGATTAACACCATTCGCCTGATTACTCGTCTCATTTTTGTCTGGTTTCTTAAGGAAAAGGGATTAGTTAGTGATGATCTTTTTAATTCTAAGAAGCTGAAAGATTGGTTAAAATCTCTCAAAAAAGATGACAGCACCTATTATCGTGCCATTTTGCAAAACCTATTTTTTGCTACCCTAAATCAAGAAATGAATTGGCCTAGTAAAAAGGTAAACCGCAAGTTTCGCAACAGGTCAAAACAGGAAGATGGGCGCGATCAAAACTACGGTATTGCAAACCTATGGCGCTACGAAGATTATTTCAAAGATGCCGCGCCTGTGGTAGAGAAGTTTAATCAGGTGCCGTTTCTTAACGGTGGTTTGTTTGAGTGCCTAGATAAAGCTGAAAATAAACTGCGAATCGACGGTTTTTCCGATAATCCTCGCTTGGCGGCGATAGTGCCCAATGAATTATTTTTTGCCGATGAGCATGAACCCGATGTTGACCTGAATCAAATTTACGGCATTAAGCAGCGCAGCTATAAGGTGCGAGGACTGTTAGAAATTTTTAACCGATACAAGTTTACCATTACCGAAAATACACCTGTTGAAGAAGAAATTGCCCTCGATCCAGAACTGCTGGGCAAGGTGTTTGAGAACTTGCTAGCGGCCTACAACCTCGAAACCCAAACCACCGCCCGCAAACAAACCGGATCGTTCTATACCCCTCGCGAAATCGTCGATTATATGGTCGATGAGGCGCTGGTAGCCCATTTTGAGACGGCCCTACAATCCCCCACAGTAGCCCAGGCTTCCAGCCTGGAAAAGCTGGGGAGTAGGCAGGATGTCTGTCCTACTTTGAGAGAAAAGTTGCGGCGGCTGGTGGATTATCGGCAGTCGGGAAATCCGTTTGGGGAGAGAACTCCAGAGACGGAGACGTTAATTAAGGCCATTAATGGTCTGAAGGTGCTAGATCCGGCGGTGGGGTCGGGGGCATTTCCGATGGGGATGCTGCAAAAGTTGGTGTTGATTCTGGGCAAGCTAGATCCTAATAATGCGCTGTGGAAGGAGGAGCAACTAGAACAGGCAATCCGTCCGATGCAGGAGGATATTCAGCAGGCACAAAAAATTAGTTATGCCCAGGCTAGAAAAGCCGCCATCGAGCAACTTCAGGAACGCCTAGCGGCCATTGAGGCAGAATTTGCCAATGCGGATATGGACTATCCACGCAAGTTATTTTTGATTGAAAACTGCATTTATGGGGTAGATATTCAGCCTGTAGCGGTGCAAATTGCTAAGCTAAGATTCTTTATTTCGTTGATTGTAGAACAAACCCCAGATGATACTAAGTCTAATCGCGGAATCAAGGCATTACCCAACCTAGAAACCCAATTTGTAGCGGCCAATAGCTTGTTTCAAATTGACAAACAACAGAGCTTGCGACCGGATTCAGTAATTGAAAAAGAAAAAGAATTACAACAGGTACGCCACAAGAATTTTAGTGCCAGAACGCCTGCCACTAAGAAAAAATATCGCAACCTAGATAAGGAATTGCGTCAAGATATCAGCACCCTACTGAAGGAAGTTGGGCTTTCTGCGGCCATTGCTGATACCCTAGCCAATTGGGATCCCTATAACCAAAATGCTAAGGCCGATTTCTTTGACCCCCACTGGATGTTTGGCATCGAAGATGGTTTTGACATTGTGATTGGCAATCCGCCTTATGTGCGGCAAGAGCAGATTACGGCCATTAAGCCCCAACTCAAACCGCTTTATGAGTGCTATACGGGGGTCGCGGATCTCTATGTCTATTTCTTTGAACGGGCGCTGCAACTGCTGAAACCAGGCGGTGTGCTCACCTACATCTGCTCGAACAAATACTTTCGGGCCAACTATGGCGAAAAGCTGCGAAACCTACTGTCGCAAAAGACCCGCATTCAAACGCTGATCGACTTTGGCGATGCCCCGGTCTTTACCGCCATTGCGTACCCTAGCATCATTGTTACCCAGCAGATCCGCCCCAACGGCAACGCCATTGCCGCTATGAACTGGGAAACTGACCGTCCGGTCAAGGAATTTGTTGCAGTCTTTGAAGATAACAAATTTGACTTAGCCCAAACCTACCTCAGCAAAGATGGATGGCAACTGGAATCCCCGGCAATATTCAATATACTGGCAAAACTTAGAGCTAAGGGAACACCACTCAAAAAATATCTTGGAGAGAAAATCTATCGTGGCATTGTCACTGGATTAAATGAGGCATTTATTATTGATTCATCTATGCGCCAAAAATTAATCTCCGAGCATCAGTCATCTAAAGAATTAATAAAACCTTTTATTCGTGGGAAAAATGTAAAACGATGGAGTACGGAGGATAAAAATGTGTGGCTTATTTTTACTCGTAAAGGAACGGCTATCAATAACTATCCTGCGATAAAGCAGCATTTAGGAAAATACAAAAAATCATTAGAAGCAAGACTAAATGTGATTAGAGACGGAGATGAATGGTTTCAAATTCCTTACGCGATAAGCTATTGGAAAAAGTTTGAGCAGCCAAAAATAATCTATCCAGACATTGCAATTGAGTGTAATTTCTCTTTCAGTTTGGATACATCATATTTAGATTGCACCTTGTCGTTAATACCCTCGAATGAATTGTATGTTTTAGGTGTTCTAAATTCCAGCATCACAAATTTTTTCTTTGGTCAAATATGTCCAAAAGTTCGGGGTGACTTTATGCGTTTCAAGACTATATATGTCGAACAGATTCCCATTCCCCCAGCCTCTGATGCTGACAAAGCCGCTATCTCTGCCCTTGTCCAAAAGTGCCTTGATGCCAAAGGCCAGGGCGTTGCTCAGTGGGAAGCTGAGATTGATGACCGGGTTGCCCACCTCTACGGCCTCACCTCCAACGACCTCAAAATTATCCGTGGCGAATAGGTTTTAATTAAAATCAAGGAACATCCCTATGGCTAAAAAACGAAACAAATCAACCGGGTTTGGTGAATTGCTCAAATCTCAAAAGCAACCAAAACCATTCAATACTAAAAGTTCGGGTCGAATACAGCCCCCGGCATTTCTTGACAATGATGATGAAAATCTTGTCAGTATGCCAGAGGAAACGGTTGCCTACCTCAATGAACTCAAAGCCCGCAAAATGGGCCTAGAAGAATTTCGGCAAGAGTTTGGCCAAGATTTAGACATCATTGAAATTTCCGAAGGCTCAATAACAAGTGATACCCTCGGTTCAGATTCTTCTACCTATGAAGGTCAAGTCCTTGCCGTGAGATATGGAGGCAAAAGTGGCCCTGCTGAAATCTTTCCCATGCCCAATGCCAGTGGCCCCGTCCCCGATGATGTATTCGACTATCTAGCCTCCTTTTGGGACTATTAAGCTGATTAAAATGAGTAAATCTTGACCGAACTCAGGAATACCCCAATGGACACTAACGACCATGCCCTATCCAACCGCGTTGGTATTCCCCATCGAGAAAGCGATTTACCTATTCACACGGGATACTGAGCCTGGGCAAGGGGGCGATAAGCAAAAATTTTGGCGGGAGGTTCTGGGGTTTCAATCGCCCGATGCGATTCGGTCTGCCATTTTAGGGAGCCTATCCGTGACGGATTTAGAATTTAAGCGGCAAGATCAGTATGGTGAACGCTATCAAGCCGTCAGCCTCATTCGCGGCCCCAGGAATACCGCATGGTGGGTTAAAACGGGATGGATGGTTCGCCATGGGGAAACCGTTGCCCGATTTGTCACCGCCGTTCCAGAACGCGCTAAGGGGGAATGATGGAGCAATTTCATGAACTAGACCAAGTGCAGTTGCGGGAAGCCATCCCGCTATCTGGGGACATGAGCAATGCGCTAACCCCCACCGAGACAGCCCCCGCTGGCACCGTGGGCACCATTGTCGAGGTCTTGGATCCGGGTCAGGCATTCCTCGTCGAGTTGTTTGGCGATTGGGTCAAACTCCAAGATCCTGATGGCCTATGCAGGGCCGAGGCCCAAGAAGAAGGAGCCTTCCGCGAAACCTTGGGCGTGGAGGTGGTCTATCCTCAGCAAATGGCTTTATTGAGCCGCCGCAGAGACACCAAGGTAGACCTATTCCGCCTGCTAGATGACATGCCAGAGGAACTACTAGATGAGGTGCAGACCTTTGCAGAGTTTCTGTTTTATCGCCAAGCCAAGCAGGCTCCAGCAGCATCCCCAGTCCTATCCCCTCAGACCCCGTCGTCCTAACGTCTCCATCTAATCCTGGTACTTAGCCGAGACCTGCTCCATGGCCTGCTCAGGAGCCAGTATTCTTAGCCGCTTCACTACCTCACCATCTAGTAATCCAGAGCCAGAATTGCCGCCCGCCGCTGGTCTGGACTGACCTCTAAATACCGCTGCAAACTGGCCAAGCTCCGGTGGCCGCTGATTTCCTGAATCACCCGCAAAGGCACCCCCGCATTACTCATCTGGGTCAGGGCCGTGCGCCGAAATGAGTGAGTGCTGATGCCCAGCCCTGCCAGTCCGGCATAGGCCACCGCCTGATCGAGCAGCCAATTCGCCGACGACCGGGCCAGCCTGCCCCGGCCATGCCGACCGGGGAACAGGTACGCCTGCCCGCCGTAGTCGTACTCGCTCAGGATCTGAGCCAGCTTGGGGTGAATGTCGATTTGCCGGGTGGCCAGCTTGCCCTTGGTCGCCTTAGCCGGAAGCCGCAGCACCTCCCCCTGAATGTCCTCCGGTCGTAGGGCCAGCGCTTCACTCACCCGCAGCCCGCAGTAGAGCAGGAGGCCAAACAACGCCCTATCCCGTGGCGACCCCATCGCTCCAAATAAGCGCTCAATCTCATCGTGGCTCAAAACCTTGGCTTGCCCGTCGGCCATCGCCCCTCCTGGCATCGCTCCCCCCAGCCTACTAGACAGAATTAACATTTTGTCGAGTAGAAATCGTTGATTTGCTTAGGTTTCCGGTCGCTTGGTCAGCCGCCCAGGGCCAATCTCATCTTAGACAGGCCAAAACCCTTGATTTGTCGTGACCATATCTCGATTTAAGACTGGCGAGACAGGGAAGGCTTAGTTTTAGCAGTGGAAAAATTTTGGTCGCTAAGGCTGCAAGGCAAACCCATGAGTCCTTAGGGGCAGCAGAGCCAACCCTCAGTCTTGCCAGAAGTCGTGAAAACAGTTTGGAGATAGTTCCGTGTAACGCACCGTGTGCTGAATATTTCGGTGGCCTAGATAGTGCTGAATAGAACGCGTGTCGTGTCCATCATTCACCAGCTTGTAACCACAGCTATGTCGCAGCATATGAGGATGAACAGGGAAGGGAAAATCTGCACGTTTGCCAAGACGACTCAACAGCTTCCGAAACCCCGCCGCTGTCATGGGGCTACCCCGTTCGGTCACAAACAGATAGGGAGACGCTTGAGACTCCCGCTGTAACTTCCGCAAGGCCCGTAGTTCGGGAGCATGTAAGGGATGCACACTAGGAATGCCCCGCTTCAACCGTTTCACATGCAGGAAGCCAGCCTCCAGATCAACCTGACTCCATCGCAACGCACACAGTTCAGAGACCCGTAGCCCGTGTCGATAGGCCAAGAGGATCATCGTGGCATCCCGGTGACCGTAGCGACTGTAGGTTTTGGCGACCGTCCTCAGTTGATCCACCTCTTTGGGCGTGAGGTACTCACGGGGCCGCTTTTGAGTACTTGAGACAGGTAGAGGGGGAACTGTCCCATTTTCAGTCGTTGGCATGGTAGCCCCCGATGTGGAGAACTCAATGTTTTGAGGCAGTTTTGAGCTGCAACTGTCCCATTTACATACCATAATGGGACAGTTGGGTAGCCTTGTGTGATGCCGGTTCAATTCTTAACCCAAGCGGAGCATGAGCAGCTAAATCGGTGTCCAGACGACATCAGCGCTGAGGATTTAAACCGATTCTTTTGGTTAACCCCTGCAGATCATGACGCCATCCGCGACCTTCGCCATGACTACAACCGACTCGGTTTTGCGCTCCAACTGAGCTGCCTGCGGTACCTGGGCTTTTTCCCGGCGAATCTTCCAGAGCTACCGCTATCGGTGGTTCAGTACGTTGCCGCTCAGTTAGCGGTAGCGCCAGAACTACTAGCCTTCTATGGCAGGCGGGGCAGCACCCAGCGCCAACACCAGCGTCACATTCAAACTTTGGCAGGTTATCGTCGGGCGACTTCGGCTGACTTGGCGGACCTCGAAACCTGGCTGATGCAGCGGGCCTTGGAACACGACAAGCCCACCTTGCTATTCACTCTGGCGTGCGAATGCCTCAAGCAGAAACAGATTGTGCGTCCTGGCACGACCCGGTTGGCCCACCTAGTCTCGAAAGCCCGACATCAAGCTCAACGCTTTTGCCATCAAGCCTTGCAGTCTCTTCTCACTCAAGACCGCTGTACCTTTCTAGATCAGCTGTTAGTCATCAATGACGACCTGGGCCGAACGCGTCTATCCTGGCTCCAGCGGACTCCTACGGGCGATAACCCCAAACAAATCCTCGAAACCCTCGACAAAATTACCTTTCTGCATCAGCACCAGGTAGAACGCTGGGATTTGAATGCCCTGCCTCCTAATCGCATCCATCATCTCGCTAAGCTGGGTGCCCGTGCCACGAATCAATACTTGCAACGGGCGAATGAAACCAAGCGTTATCCCATCCTGCTGGCCTTTCTCAAACAGTCGCTCTACTACTTCACCGACGACCTGATTGACATGGTTGACCAGCGAATCTGGCGACTCTACCGAGACGCGAAACGCACCTTTGAGCAAGAGCGACTCCAGGCGACTCAAACGATTAATGAAAAGCTGCAAACCCTGTATGACCTTGGGCAAATCCTGCTCGATGCCGAGGTAGACGATGGTACCGTGCGGAAGAAGGCCTTTGAATCCATCAGTCAGGCTCAATTACAAACAGCCCTGAGCGAAACCAAACAACTCATTCGTCCTGAGCACGACGCCTATGTCGATTACTTTGGCAAAGCGTATAACCGAGTCCGTCATTTCTCCAGTCGCTTTCTTGCGACGCTGCAATTTCAGGCAAGGGAGGACGACCAGGGTCTCTTGAAAGCCCTCCAGTTGGTGCATGAGATTCATACCGGGCAACGCCGCAAGGTGCCCGAGGATGCCCCAACGGACTTTGTTCCCGAGTCATGGCGCTCCTATGTGGTTCAGCCCGAGGGCATCGACCGTCGGTACTATGAACTGGCGGCCTTGTGGGTCCTCCGACAGTCGCTGCGTTCGGGGGCGGTTTATCTCCCTCACAGCCGTCGTTTCAGTGAACTGGAAAGCTACTTTATCCCCAAGGAAGAATGGGCACTGCAGCGTGACCAAGCCGTTGCCCTGCTGGGAACTCCCCTAGAGGCCGAGCCTCGTCTGGTCGAACGGGAGGCTGAACTCCTCCAGTTGATTGGGGTGGTTAATGAGTTACTGAATGATCCCAATGGCGATTTACGGGAAGAGAAGAAAACCCTGGTTCTCTCTCCCATTGAGGCCGATGAGCGGTCTCCTGAACTTACCCAACTGGCGAACACGATTGCCAGTCGGTTACCTCAGCTCGATATTACCGACCTCTTGATTGAAGTGGATAGCTGGACGCATTTCTCCGATGCCCTCGAACACCTGAGTGGGGCTTCTCAACGGGATAACCCCTTGCTGGTTCATCTCTATGGGTGTCTGTTAGCCCAAGCCTGCAACCTCAAGCTTAAGCAGATGGCGACTTCGGCAAAATTGTCTTACGCTCACTTGAACTGGTGCAATAGCTGGTACCTTCGCGATGACACCCTGCGGGAAGCCAATACAGCACTCATCAATTATCACTACCGCCAGCCCCTGAGCCAGCTTTGGGGTGGGGGAATGCTGTCTTCATCAGACGGGCAGCGGTTTCCGGTCAAAGGCTCTGTCCGTCAAGGACGGACGATGCCGCGTTACTTTGGCTATGGCAAGGGGGTGGCCTTTTATAGCTGGACAGGAGACCAGTTCTCTCAATATGGCTCAAAAGTGATTCCCACGACCGCTAGGGATGCCACCTATGTCCTCGATGAGATTCTCAATAACGAGACCGAGCTGACTATCCTAGAACACACCACAGATACCGCCGGGTATACCGAATTGGTCTTTGCCCTGTTTGACTTACTCGGACTGCGCTTTTCGCCCCGGATCCGGGATCTGGCTGACCAGCAGCTCTATCGGACGAAAGCCATCAACTTAGAACCCTACTCCAATCTCAAGCACCATCTCCTCAATACGATTCAGGTGCAGCGCATTCATCAGCAGTGGGATGACATGCTGCGGCTAGCAAGCTCCCTCAAGCAAGGCTGGGTGACAGCATCACTGATGATTCAGAAATTACAGGCTTTTCCACGCCAACATCCGCTGACGCGAGCCCTGCAGGAGTATGGCCGACTCATCAAAACCATTCATATTCTGCGCTGGTATGCCGATGAAGCCCATCGCCGTCGGCTCAATCGCCAACTGAACAAGGGCGAGGCGTTACACAGCCTCAGAACCCATTTGTGGTACGCCAATCAGGGCGAAGTGCGAGAACAGCAGGATGAACAACTCCACAATCAAGTCGGCTGCCTGAACCTGGTCACCAATGTGGTAGTGGTTTGGAATACGGTCTACATTGAGCAGGTGGTTCAGCAGCTCAAGCAAGAGGGCCAGTTTCCAGGCGATGACGTATTGAAGCAGATTTGGCCGACCCGATATGCCCACATCAATATCTACGGCAGGCATCACTTCAATCAAGACCAGATTGGTAAGCCTCTGAAGCTTCGAGAGCTACGCACACCTGGGCCGCTGTCTTAACGACCAAAATTTTTCCGCTGCTAAAACTAAGCCGGGAAGGCCAAAAACTCCCGATGATAGGCAAGGCCAGATTCGGGTACGGATCCAGAATGCTAAGACCAGAGCGGACGCAGATAGGCCAGACCATAGACGACGATCATCAGGCTGTTCGTGACAATCAAGAGCCCTTTGCCCCAGATCGACGACACATTCGACAGCAAAAATGCACTGCTGGCCAGCACCAGGCACAACTCAATCAACGCCCCTAGGGTGCCGTAATGCTTGCGGTCCCAGTAGGAGACGGGGCTGGTAAACCGCACGTCGCTCAACGGGACAAAATGGCGGTGGGCATCATCGTGGTGCAGGGGCAAATCACAGAGGTGATGCAACACCATGCTGGCAAAGAATAGCCCCCAGGCCGTTTGCTTCAAGGCAACACTGACGGCAAGGCCCAACAGCGCCAGGGGAATCGAGTTACCCATCGCAAAGATATCCTGCCAGGGTTGGCTGTAGTAGGCTTCCCGCCAGATCACGCTTTCGGGGAGTTGTTGTACCCACTTGGCCCAGCCATAGAACACAAAGAGGGCGGCATCGGGGGCCATCGCCCCTAGCAAAATCGGCCAGGTATAGCCCCCCTGATCCGGTCGCCGCAACAGGGCTAGGTTCAGGATCAGATGGCTGGGGGTATTCATCGCGGGAACTCCTGAGGGTCGGACGGGCGAAGGGGCTGAGCTTGAGCAGCGGGAAGAGGCCGCAGGGGTGCTAGTGGCCAACTCGGCCTGGACTGACTCAGGCGGCCACTGGCCCAGATTAAACCCTACAGGGAACCGTCTCGTCTGGTCGGCTTGCGAACGACCAGAATGTTTCCGCTGCTATGACCAAGTCTCTAAGGGGGAATGATGGAACAATGTCATGAACTAGACCAGGTGCAGTTGCGGGAAAACGTCCTGTTGTTTATAAACCTATTAGACCTTTATAGATTTAGGGTCTTTTTCAGCTCATCCATGTTGTGAACCGCCCGCCAGTCTAGATCTTGAGCCTGTAGCAATGCGATGGCCGCTTGAATTAAGTGCTGGGGATAGACTCGTTGGTCGGGGGGCACAGCTTCTGTATTGTTGTCTCTTACCTGTTGGGCGGTATCCTGAAGCCAACGCTGCTGACTGCGAGGCACTTTGATATTGAGTGTCGAGAGGGCTTCCTTGGATCGTCTTCGGGTTTGGGCTTGGGGTGCTTTGGCAGCGGTCTCAAGTCCAGTATCAGGCTTGTCTAGTAAAGGGCTTGGTTTTAGGTCTCCTTCTGGAGCCGCCTGATTGTTTACCCCACCAAACTGACCCAGCTTCATGCCACCCATCCGTTTACGGTCTGCCATTATTTCAACCCCCAGGCTTTCATCAACTCTTTCGTAAGGGACTGGTAGGCTTTCGCTCCAATCGACTTCGCGTCGTATGTTCTGACGGGCACCTGGGCTGCTACCGACTCGGCGATCACAATATTCTCCGGAATCGTCGTGTGCAACAGGTTAAACCCTAGGTCGTGGCTGCCCTCGATCAAAATATCGTCAGCTTCACGGCTCAGCACCAACCGTTGACGGTATCGACATCGCAACACATCAATGGGGATCTCTGGGCTCTCTGCCCGAATGAGATTGATGGCCTCCGATAATCCCTTCAGGGCCGCAGGTTCTGACAAGGTTGGCATGAGCACTCGATCCGCATTGAGGACAGCTTGAACGCTGGCATACCCTAAGCTTGGCGGGCAGTCCATCAGGATCACATCATAAGGTATTAGACGTTTAAGTGATTGGCCGATTAAGTCTTTATCTGATGAGAAGTTAAACATCTCGATAGCACCAGGGACGAGAGCCAATCGATTAATGCTGGTGGGTAGTGGTTCCGCCCCATCGTTTAGCCATGCCAGAATGTTAGGCTCAGCTCCATCCATGGCGAGGGTGAAGGATAACGTTCTCTGACCATCAAGGTCGATGGCTACCGTTTTCAGCTTAGCTTGCGCGAGCTCGGCCCCTACATTCTGAGCGGTCGTACTCTTGCTAGTGCCCCCCTTAAAATTCCAAATTGCAACCTTTAGCATCGGGTTCCGTATAGCAACGCAGAAACTATAAGGCCACAATAGGCTTCACCGAAAAACTGTTTATACTCTAAACATCTAATACCTTTAAGTCTATAGAAGATGAGATACTATGACTTAGAGCCTTGTGAATTGTATAGTCATTCCAATTAAGGCTGAGACCCTAAAAGCCTGACTCTAGTAGACTTTCAGGGTCTAGCCTGTCTCATTCTTATGAAGAACAACTATATAGGTCGAGCGGAAGAGAGCTAAGAGACCGAACAGGGACAGGGTGTGCATTCTCTCCCAGCACTCACCAACACAATGCCGTTGCCAACGCAACCATTCACCTCTACAATCGCCCAATCACGCTAACCTTCTTCTCCTCGAAGGCAGTCAAGCATCGCCCCTGCTACCCCCCCAAAAAACAACAACAACGCATCCCCAGCCGCCCGCTGTTCCAGATTCAGATAGCTGGTCAACGACGCCAAACTGGCATGGCCCGTAATCGCCATAATCTGCCGCAGGGGCACCCCCGCATCATAGAGATGGGTGGCCAGCGACCGCCGAAAGGTATGGGTACTGACCCCCTCAAACCCCAGCAGGTCACAGGTTTTCCGCAACGCCTTATCCACCGCACGGGGGCTAATGTGGGGCCGGGGTGGCCGCTCCCCCACCTGCTCGAAACGATAACTGCCGTCCTGGCGCTGGATACGGTACTGCTTCACCGTAGCTTTCGTCCAGGAGGCGGCAGGAAAGAGATAGCCCACCTTGGGCAACGCCACCTGACCGATGGCCCTTTCCAACGGCGACACCATCACCACGGTCTTGGTGCGCTCCGTCTTGGACTGATGAATCACCATCTGTCCGGCCCGGATATCTTCAGCCCGAAGAGAACACACTTCACTGATGCGGCTCCCCGTGTAGTAGGCCAACCGAGTAATGAGGGTGTGGGGATAATCGAGCTCCGCCCAGAGTTGCGCCAACTGGTCTTGGCTCAGCACCTCCGCCTGCCCCCGACGGCTCACCTTCGGCATGACCCACCCTCGACGAAATCTATAGTTCCTATTCTGCTGAAATAAGAACTCTAAAACCACGTTTTCTCAAGCCTTACACCCTACTGCCCCAAAAACTACCCCCACTATTGAGAATGACCCCTCGCTGTTGACAGGGCCAAATGGCTGAATTGTCACCATCACCTGAGTTAACCCTGTTAACTCCATTAACCAACCTGGGAATACAAGAGGTGTCGCCATGACTGGGTTAACCGAGTTTACGGAGTTATCAGGATGCGTCTAGCCCTCGTCGCGGGTCGAGTGCCCCAGTCCTATGTAGACCAACTCGACCAAATTGGAGAGTCCACCGGGAAATGCCAGAGTGAACTGGTGCGCGAAGCCATCGCCGCCTACCTCGACAAAACCGAACCCGCCTCGGTGGAGAAGATGAACCGCAAGCTCAACCAGCTTGAGAAGCAGGTCAAGGCGCTGAGGCTGCTCTAGGGGGATTAGGGGGCTATACGGGTTGCAGTTACAAATCTTGCTGAACTGGACAAAACTATCCGGAGTACGTCTGGATTCATACGTATAGGGCTTATGTAACTTCTGCTACTTCAAGTGGAAGTCCGTAGCGTACACGCCTTTATAAGACCGAAACCCAATGAAAGTTCTAGTTGTTGATGAATCTGCCACCGCACGTCGGATGACCAAGGCATTGCTCACGAGAATTGGCTATGCCGATGTTGAAGAGGTATCCAGCGGGACTACCGCACTTCAAAAGCTGCGAGGAAGTACTTTTGGACTCATCATTGCCGCTTGGGCGATGGAGCCTATGACGGGCCTACAACTTTTGAGAGAAGTGCGAGGGGATAGCAGCCTCAGCGGCATTCCTTTCATTATGGTGATGCCAGACTCTAGCACTGAGAAAGTATTAGCGGCTAAGGAAGCAGGTGTCAACAACTATGTCGTTAAACCCTTTGATACCGATACCCTAAACAAAAAGATTCAACCTGTCTTAGCAAGCTAGTTAAGTTCAAGAACTACAATCTGCATGGCAATCAATCAAGTGTTTTAATCTGATTGAGACGTATATCCATGCGTTGATTTTCCTCCTAGAAAACTAGATCACGAGTTATCTCTATAGCTCACAGAATGCCTAAGCTGATATGCATTTAAATTGCATTGATTGTGTTTCCTTTGTTTTTGATCTTGCGATCCCATTTGATGACAAGCTGCCCTTCGTTCAACAGGTTATGAACAAGCGCTTCTAGATCCTCAATCGACTCAAATAGACGATTGGCAATGAATTCCTTTGCAGAGTGCCAAACTAACTCGATTAAATTATAGTCCGGACTGTAGGGTGGCAGAAATTCTAAAACAATGTTGGGCATCTCCTTCGCTATCTTCTCTAGAATCTCTGCCTTTTTATGAATACTTGCATTGTCTAAAATGATAAGAATCTTAGGGCCATCCTGCTCAAAGTCTTCAA
>NZ_JACJRS010000077.1 GCF_014697375.1 Phormidium sp. FACHB-1136 | reverse complement strand
AGACGCACCACCCCTGTCCACAGTCCGGTCTGGCCCCCGCCAAAGACTTCAATCCAGGCCTGGTTCCACGAGTCAATCGTGCCCTGGCTCAGTTCGATGGAGGAGCGTAGAATGTCACCGCCCTCTTCGGCCCCTAGCTGAAGCAGGGTGTGTCCTACGTTGGATGGCATCCCAAAACGATAAAGCATGGTTTCTCACCAAACACTGAACTTGACCTGGACTCACACCAACTACTGCTGAGGCATCGCTGGATTACCTTCAGAGTCCGCCTCTGAGTCCGCCCCTGTCGTGCCGAGGGAGAATCCACCGGGCATCATCAACGTGCCAATCTGTTCAATGGCCCGGTTGCCACTGGCAATGCGCTCCCGACGGGCCAGAATGGTCTGCTGATCCAAGGCTCGTGCTTGCTGAGCCGCTAGCAGGTTTCCCATCGCCCGATCCACCTGAGCTTGCTGACCTTGGGCCACCTGTTGAGCGGCTAGTTCTGCGGCTAGGGAGGATTGTTCAGATAGGTTCCTCAAAATGTCCTGGCTCACATCACTTTGGGCCGAGCGTTGAGCGGCAGCCTGGGAGCCTGCGAGAGATTGCTGAGCCTGTTCAGCCTGTGCGACCATCTGACGTTGCGCCGATTCGTTCAGGGTCGAGCTTTGGGCCAGTCCCACCGCTGTTGCTCGCTGAGCCTCATGGGATTGGTCACGACCGACGCTGTAGCGGCCTGTGTCGGCATCGCCCCCCGCCGGAGATTCAAGTGACCGAGCCAGGGCACCCGCCTCTGACCCGTCACCGCCCGCACGATTGTTGTCTTCAATGGCGCTATCCACCGCTTGCAGATCAGGGACGCCAAAGCCACCGAGGAGGTCTTCTAGGACGTCGCTCGCCACCCTGGGCAAGCCGCCAATGAAGTCACCGATACCGCCAAAAATGTCGCCCAGGCCGCCGAAGTCGCCAAAGACCGATTCAATGGTGTCATTCACGACGTTGCCCAGGCCGCCCGGTGCGGTATCCGCTACCAAGGCTTCAGCACCGGATTCAAGGGGGTCAACGTCTTGGGCCTGGACGGACGACGAGGCCAGCGCCAAGACGGCAACCATCGAACTTAGAACCAACGTAAACCATTTCAAACGCATCTTTTCAACTCAAACTCGACAAATACACTCCATCCAGGCTTTGGGCCTAGCGAGACACCACAGGTTGAGACGGGCCTCGGCATACTTCAACCCGCTGAACCCTGGATAACCCTTGTGTTGGGCTATCCTGAGGCTCTACCTGCTGAGCCGAGACACCCCCAGCGTCTACCGCTGGCGGCAGCAACGTCATCAGGTCAACCCCAGCCTTGAGGGCCGGGATGTAGCGCCGGGTGAAGTCTGCGAGACCCTGGAGCCGACCGATGAAGGTGTCCGGGTATTGGGCCATGACATAGGCTCTCAGCGCCTGTTCGCTCTGCCCATTGGCCACACTGGCCAGCATCATTTCGCCGGGATAGTAGCGGCAAGGCCAAAACCGATCCTCCTGCTCCAGCAGCCAATAGGTAGACAAGTCCGTCGGTCGAGGCTTGGCATTATCGCCCGCATTGGCTGAGACAATCCCGGCTGGATAGGCCAGGTGTCGCTCAAAGGAGGCCACCGCCGCGCTGGTGATCCGGCCCGTTAGCTTGTAGTTCAGGTTTTGCAGAATTTGGGCCGACGTCGCACATTCAGCGATGGCGTCCGGGTCTTGGGCAATCAGCAGAACGCTGATGCCGTCTTTGCGGCCCGTCGCGCAGAGGTCGCCCACCATCTGAGCAAAGCCGTCGCGCTTGAGCAGCACCGATTGTTCGTCGCCTACAAACAAACTGCGGGGATGGGCCAGGGCCGTGCGGATACAGGCCGCATGGGCATTGATGACCATCAGGTAGGCATCCTGACCACTCTCGGCATTCATACCGGACAGCGCAAAAAACTTGACGGCAGGATTGGGGTTGAAGCTGCTAGGCTCACTCAGCACCCGACCTACCTCAGAGACAAACAAAGCCTCAAACTGGGTCACGATCTGGTTGAGGGCACGGCGGTCTAAATCCTCGAAGCTGACTAGGTTCAGGCGTTCTCGGGTGCAGTAGCGCTTAAAGTCTTTCAAGGTCGGGATAGTCTGCCATGCCTCGGACTGCCAACCCCCGGCGATGGCCTGGTTGTAGCGTTCAACGATGTCGGTATCGCCTAGGAAATTCTCCAGGGCTAAGCGCAGCAGCGCCTCTACCCGCTGGGCCAGGGGCGGATCATCCAATTTGCCCATCACGATGATGTTGAGGGGCCACAGCACCATCTCTTTCCAGGTCTCTAGCCGCTGCTGACGGGTGGCTTTATCGAAGTGGCGTAGGTCGGGCGGCTCTAGCAGGTTTGAGTGGGAGCGCTTCATATCAATGTAGGCCCCATCTCGACCCAGTAGCCCAATCAAGGTCTTGAAGGTGCTGTCGCCCCCACTGGACAAGTCCATCCCCACGACGGGAATGTTCTGGGCCAGACTGTCGATTAAGAAGCGGCAGGCCAAGACCGATTTACCGCTACCGCTGGTGCCCGTAATCAGGGCTCGCTTAGCCTGGGTGAACAGGTCGATGTGTAAGGGTTTGCCGCCCCGTGCCGTCACCAACTCGACGCCCCGACGGTCTAAGCTCTTGGGCACCGTCAACGGCAGCAGGCCCGCCACGGTCTGGGTGGTTGGGGTCAAGCGGCGTTCATCGGACACTAAGCTGCCATCCTGGAGCAGGCGAGAACAGGTAATCGGCAACGTCTGAAGCCACAGTTCCCAAGCCACATGGTTTTCTCGGATCACTACCGCCGAGTCAAAGGCATTGGCTAACATCTGACAGGCCAGGTCTAGCTCTCGGAGGCTCTTGCGATAGACCAACATCATCGGCGCACCGTGCAGCGCTTTGACACCCTGGTACAGTTCCAACTGAGCCTCATAGCTCTCTTGTTGCTTTACCTCCGCTCCCGCATCTCGGCCCTGACCCTTTTGCAAAGAACGGTTGGAGGCACTACGGGCCTGCTTGGCTTGTTTGGCCAAATTGTCCTTAATCAACAGGTCGCTGGCGGTGGTGATCTCGCACCAAAATTCAGTGTCGTAGACAAAGCCTGCACTGCTGCATTTCCACATCCAGCGCAACTGCTCTCTCACATTGGCCCAGCCCGCCGGGGGTTCCTCCATCGCCATGACGCCCACGTAGGGCCGAGCCTTGCCGGGGAGCTTAATGCTATCGGTCAACTCGCCATGGCTGGGGCAGGATGAACGACCTTGGCTACCCTCAATCAGAAGGGTGACCGGATGCTTATCCGTCGAAACCCGTTCTTTGAGGTGGTACCCCGTATCGGTCTCCCGCAACGACAGCACCTGGGGCACGGGTGGGGCAGGCGTATCGTTAAAGCGGTGCCACAGCCAATCCCACAGGTCATCGGTGCTGCATGGTTTCAAAAATAGGCCCGCCTTGGTGCAAAGTACCGATTCCCAGGGCAAAAACCCTTGGTTGAAGGCCGCCAATAAAAGCCGAGTGTAGTACTGCTCTTTGTAGGCCAGGGTATTGCCCGTAATGTTGCCCAGCACGGAACCCACCAAGCCCTGCACCGCGCCCACACATTTGTCCCACCAGTCGCCCGTCTGCTTCACGTCCCCCGCACTCGCCGTCCAGGTGACAAACACCCGTTGCTCCCAACACTGGCGCTGGCCCGATTCGGCCATGGCGCGAACTCGGTTTTGTTCATTGCGTAGCAGCACCGAAACCGCTGAATTGGACGCATTATCGGCCAAATCTTCTAGCTGACGCTGGCGTGAATGGTCGTCGGTCAGGCCAGCCATGCAGAAGGTCAGACGCTCACCGGTGGGCAAATATTTGAAGCCTTCTTCGAGGCCCAAGGCGGCTCCCATCAACTCGTCCTGGGTCAAAATGTCGTGCAGACCCTGGAGGGTAAATCCAAACACAAATTGATACTGACGAGCGCCCAGTTCTAACAAGTAAGCGCTGATGGTGCGTCCATCTTTGTGGATTTCGGCCAAACAGCACAGGTTGAGATAGTTTTGAAACGGCATAAATGTCCACTTACCTCCTTGGTCTCGCTTCATCTGACGCGGCTTCAATCGAGGTCGAGCGATCTTGTCCTGATACATCTTTTGGGCCTGAGCCGTTCGGTTTCGAGGCAGCACCGCAATGTAGCGCTTATGGCCATTACACCAATCCTTGCCCGGTGGGTTGCGCCAGTGGTTGATGTAGTTGTAGGGCCGCTTTCCGGTCAGCAACCACCAACTCACAATCAGCACCAAGGACGTTGCAAAGAAGGCAGGTAACCCTAGCCCTAGAAAGCCTTGAATCACAACGTAGGAAACCACAATGATTCCTATCCAAGGCACTAACTGATTGGCGGGCACTGGCCCAATCGAGGCTTGTTTGCCCAGAATTGTGTTGTAGCGAATGAACTGATTAGTCATGATTAGTTCATTATCTTAAGACTCCAAGACTAGGGAGTACCTAGCCTTAGAACCATGAACGATTGACCTGGCTAGACCGCATTCCCAATGAAGATAAATGTCACCACGTCAATGGCGATGACAATGGCAAACGCCAGCCCCACTTGGGTGACAATGGGTCGCCAATCATTCCCCTGCTGAGCCTGGTTATAGGCAAAGAGCGCCGCCGCCGCCACCAATAGCAGGAACACCCCTCGAATCAGGTTGAATACCAGGCCAATGACGCTATCATCTAGGGTTTCTCCGGCCCCACCGCTCTGGGCCTGAGCGGCGAGATCAACAAAGAATGCTTCAAGGCCACTCAGAAACAGGGCATGGGCGGGCTGGATGGCGCTAGCCAGTAACGTCGTGGTGCTGATCGCCACAACAACGTGCTGAATCTTAATCCTGCGACCCATCCACCGTTCTAGGACAGGGGTCATCTGAAGCATCTGCCAAGCCGTCAGATACAATAAACTGCTCACGCCCAACACCGAAAAGAAGACAGGTTGACGGGCAGCCATATAAACTAGGCCAACCCCAATTCCAGCCAAGCTTAGCGAATCAAAGGTAGAGACCCTGGCTTTATCAACACGTCGTTGAGAACGCTGAGCTTGGAAATTAGAAAATTTGCTGGTCATGTCTTTATTAGCCTCAATTCAAACTCAATGAATGAACAAAAACCTTGCCAACGATGAAACATCGCTGCTTTCTTTCTGCTAACGAATCATTAGCCTATTTCGCTGTCTAAAAATCGGTTAGTCAAGCCTGAGATTGGGACGGAACCCTTGGCTTTCGTTGGCCTACAATGTTCCCTACAAATCGACCCAACGGAGATTCTTGCTTAGGTGCAGGCTGTGATGCACCATTCCTATCGCTTACAGCCGCAGCCCTATTGCGCTCAGCAATAACCTCTTTAGCGGGTGTAGAAATACCTGCATCTTGTTCAAGACTCTCTAGCCGTGCTTCAATGCTGTCCAACTTCTGATTGATGTTGGACAAGTAAGCTTCTAGGGCATCTAGCCGTTTACCGATGGGCGCATTCGCCTCCAGTTTGGGCGCACGCAGGCGCTTGGCGGTGGGGTCTGACTGCCCCATAGCAGCAACCCTACCGTCCATATCGTTGACCTGGGTCTCCATCCTAGCCGCCGCTTCATTGGGAGCCTGAGCGAGCTGATGGGGTTGGGTAGAGGCCCGGTCTTGTCCTTGACCATTACGGTTGGCGGCAACCACCTCCTCAGCCTTGACGATCCGCTCAGCAATCTGATCGCTACGTTCCTCGGTGGCTTGGATATTCTGACCAAGGGCGACTAATCGCTCCCAGTGGCGCTGGTCACGACTCTGCTGGATCTGCCTGACCGCATCCACCCCCAGCATCGTAGCCGCTGCCGCCACAGCGATAACCTCAGCCGCGTCGGCTACCACCGTAACGCCATCCGTGTCGCCGCTCGCAAGACCGGAGAACGTATTCGCCGCATCGGCTAACGTAGACTCAACGGGGTCTCGCTCCGGTCTAAACCCCCAGTCATGGCGGGGTGGAGATGCCCTATCGGACGGACGTTGTACAGACGGATCGACACGAGGCGGGGGTGGTTCGACGCTAACCGCAGGGGCCTGATATGAGGTCTGCGGTCTAGGCGAGGTTTCACCAAACGGTTTCCCCTCCAGTGACTCATCCTCTGAGTCCACATCCAGTGAACGCAGTTGGAAAGGAGCGGATTGTGGTGGCTCTCCATCGACAGCATTGTCAGAGAGAAACAGATCATCCTCGATGAAACTATCGCCCCCAACGCTGCCATCGTCATCACCGGAAAGATCGTCGGAAAGGTCGTCGGAAAGGTCGTCAAACCCATCCGTATCGCCAAGGGTGGTCGGTGGCCGTTCAGCGCCTTGCTGGGGAGGTTGACGAGAACGCGCAATGCGATTCGGTGACGATGGTTGGGAAGATGGTTCCTGACGTTCAACACTAGAACGACGAGCCAATGCTAAGCCAAACTGCTCACAGATATAGTTGCCCGTAATGGATGGAATAGCATTTTCTGCCTCCCCAGTCATCTTCTCAATATGTCGGGATAAATGGGCTCCGGTTGAAATCTTACTAGACCCAACTTGACTAAATCGAAAGTTGTTGCCCTTACCGACAATCTCAGCACATACCCCGTAGTCCTGCCCTAAACAATCGGCAAAGTCATCGAGGTTGCTGATACTGACCTGACCTGCCGTAGCCCGGTCATGCAAGTCGTTGATGCTGGCCCAAATGTGGTTGATGACATCGCGGTCTGCTTTTACTTCTGGCCGCAGGTATTTACTACCCCCACCTTGATTTTGGTTTAACTGACCTAAAGGTTGTCCTAAAGCCATAGGTTTTATATCGTGCTTGGCTCTATTCTTGACAACCGAATCTAAGACAACCTCTACCCATCGGTAGAAATGACTTAGATCCACCGGCATCATGACGAAAGCGTACTGGGATCCATCCTAAGTCCAAACAAATAGGGAGGGCTATCGCCCAAATTTGGGATGTTTCTAGATTTTTGTGATGAATACAGAGATAGCCCAGGAACGGTTTGATTTTCGCTCGGTTGTGCCCCAGAACGAACAACAGGCCGCCTATTTGGCCCAGGGGGCAAAGCTACTGAGCGTCCAGCCCAGTACCCCAGACTCCCAACTCTTAGGGATTGGGGCGGCAGGCAGCGGCAAGAGTTACCTCAACATGGCTCTGATTGCGGCGGCGGTGGACATGGGTCTGCGGGTCGTCTGTGCCACGCCGACCCATAAAGCCCTGACCATCCTCCAGCGCTCGGCGCGGCAGTACGGCATCAGCCATCGGGTTCATTTCTGCACGATCCAGAGTCTGCTAGGGCTACGGTTAAATGCCGGAGAGAATGGCAAAGAGCTCAAGCCCGTTGACTCACCCACGATGGGCTGGTACGACCTGGTGATGGCCGATGAAGGCTCGATGATCAACCAGGCCGTGTGGAACTTCATGCAGCCCCATCTGAGCCAGACCCGATTCTTGGGCACCGGCGACCCCGCTCAGCTTTACCCGGTCGGGGAAGGCCTCAGCCCCTTCTTTAAGTCTGAAATCCCTCAAGTCCGTCTGACCCAACCTATCCGTCAGGCCGAAGGGCCGCTGATGGATGTCGTCGTTTCAGCCCGTCGGGCCGTCACGGCCAAGAAGTCCAACTACCCATGGTTTAGGCCCAACCCAAAGGCGACCAACGCAGACGGTACGCCCATGCGAGTCTCCCGCAAAGCCTTGGTGCGAGCTGCCCTGGCCAACATCAGCCAAATTAAAGAAAACCCTGACCACTTCAGGATCGTAGCCTTCCGCAATGCCACGGTGGATCAGTACAACCGCGCCATCCGCCGAGAGGTACTTGGCCCCGATGCTCCTCAGTACGTCCCTGGAGAACGACTACTGGCCAAAGACCGAGGCGTCAATTCCCCAGATGGCAATGAGACCTTGGTGCACACCGCCATGGAAATGGATGTGGTCGAAGCGGAAGAGACGCACCTGGACGGCTACGCGGTCTGGAAGCTCAAGGTGCTGGTCGAAGGGGAGCGGCGTCCAAGGGAAATTTATGCGCTCCACCACAGCGACCAGGCCCGGTTTGATGAGGAGTGCCAAGACCTGAAGGCCGCCGCCCTCCGCAATCGATTCCTGTGGCGGCGCTACTATGACCACCTAGAGAAGTTCCCGAACCTCAAACCCTGCTACGCCCTCACCGTACACTACAGTCAAGGTGGCACGTACCAGCACTGTGGGGTGGACGGTAAAGACCTTGATGCGTGCCGTTATGCAGGCGATGAGTCTCCCTTGAGCCGAGCCAGATTTTACAACCGACTCTGGTACGTCGGCCTGAGTCGGGCCGCTCAAAACGGGTACTTTGTCCTCTAACGGGCCACCGCTATCGCTTGGGGGGTGAGCATTCCTACGCTGCTACGCCATGCCCACAAAAACCAGTCAACTCAAACCTAAAGCCACCCCTGAGTCGGGCCAACCCAAGGCGAAAGCCAAGGCCAACCAGGCTCAAACAGATCAGACAGAAGCTCGCAAGGCAAAAACGAAGGCCAGTCCAACACAGACCAGTCAAACCAAAACCCGTCAGGCCAACACAGACCAGGCGGAGGCCAGTTCAACTAAAACGGCTCAAACGGAGGTGCGCAAGACAAAAGCTAAGGCCAGCCCAACGAAAACAACTCAGCAACCTGCCCAGAAAGCGGAACCATCGGCGGTGGTGTTCTCGGTGGAGACCACCCAAACCTGTCTGAGCAACCTACTGGCCATCGTCGAGCCAGCGGTTCCCACCAACCCAACCCATCCCATGCTGGGCTATCTCAAAATTGAGGTGCTTCCAGACGCCTGTCGGATCACAGCAGCAGACACCAGTTACACAATTACGGCCACGGTCGGCTGTGAAACATTGCATCCCGGCCTTGGCCTACTGCCCACTCAACTGGTTCAGGTGATCAAGGCTATTCCGCCCTCAGAACGCCTCGCTTTGGTCGGATCTACCCTGGAAGGGGCGACTAAAATCCAGCTTAGCAATGGCTCCGGGGTCATCTCAACGACCCCCATCCATCTGTTGGCGGATGACTTTCGGGTTGATGACCTCACCAACCCTCAGTTTCAGCATAGCCTCCCTGCGGAGACCCTGAAACTCGCCTTGCAGACCGTTGTCGGGTCAGCGGGGCCAAAGGATAAGGCCATCCTCCATGCGGTTCGGCTGACCTTCGAGGCCAACACCCTGATCTGTCAGGCCACCGACGGACATCAGATTACCATCGCCACCCTTGAGGCGCAGGAGCTGGGGCGACGCCGACGCCAAACCACCGAGCCAGGGCCAGTGGAGTGTTGTCTCCCCCTCGATACGGTCAAAGCCTTGATCAAGCTACTGGCCCTGGCGTCTAAAGAAAGCGACGTTCAGGTTCAACTGGACACGGGCGAAGCACCCAAAGCCCAGTTTCATATCCAAACCGACCAGGCCCAGGTCACCCTGACCGGACAGTGCCTTGCGGATGCCTATCCCGACCTACAGCAGGTGATTGAGTCCTTTACCTACGGCACCTCCGCCTTGGTCGAACGGAATGCGTTACTTCAGCAGGCCAAGGTCATTAAGGCCATGGATAGCAAAACACCCGTGGCGAAGCTGGCCTTGGGCAGCGCCAGTATCCACATTTCGATGGACGGGAATGAAGTCTCCGGCACCCAAGCGGTTCAGGCTTCGCTGGATATGCCAGACCCTGAGTTTGAGACATCTCTGAACCTAGATCTGCTCATCAACTTGGCCCGTTCCGCCACTGGCGACCAACTCCTGCTGGAATTTGGCAGCAGCGAAAGTCTGATTAAGCTCGCCCCTGTGGCTTCAGCGATAGACGGCCTCACGATTGTGGGCTACATGATGCCCGTCCAAGTCCGTCAATCCGCTCCATCCACCTAACCCCTTCAAGGTCGCACACCCCGGCGTAAGTCTCAGGCTTGCGCCTTTTTCATGCCCTTTATCCCCTAAACCCATGAGCCAACCCTTACACCTCAAATATCGACCCCAGACCCTCACTGACCTGGTCGGTCAACCCGCCGTTCAGACTTGCCTGACCCAGGCCATCCAGCGCCATCAGATTGCACCCGCCTACCTGTTCTGCGGGCCACGGGGCACGGGCAAAACCTCCACCGCTCGCATCCTCGCCAAGTCCCTCAACTGCCTCAGCCACGATGGCCCCACCGCCACCCCCTGCGGTACCTGCTCAACCTGCAAAGGTATCGTGAACGGTTCTGCCTTAGACGTCACAGAAATTGATGCAGCCAGCCATGGCGGGGTGGAGGATGCGCGGGAACTGGTCAAGACCTGCCAACTGGCCGCCGCCCAATGCCGCTACCGGGTCGTCATCATTGACGAGGCCCACATGCTGACATCCCAAGCCCAGAATGCCCTGCTGAAGCTAATTGAGGAACCCCCGGCGCGGGTCGTCTTTGTGCTGGCCACCACCGAACCCCATAAGGTACTGCCCACCATCAACAGCCGCTGCCTCAGCTTTGAGTTTCGACCCATCGCCCAGAGCGTCATCAAACGCTACCTGGCCGAGATCGTAGCGGCGGAGGCCATCCAGGTCGGAGACTCGGCTATTACGGCTATCGCACGGCTCTGCAAAGGCGGGTTGCGGGATGCGCTACAGCTGGTGGCTAAAGCCGCACTCCTGGATAGCGAAACCCAGGTCACAGCGCAAGACATCTACCGCATGGTGGGTCAGGTCGGCCCTGGGGAACTCAAAGCCCTCGTCACCGCTGCCCAGACCCGTAATGTGGTGGATCTGATGCAGGGCAGTCGAGAGCTGATTGAAACGGGCCACACCCCGGAAGCCCTTCACCTGGCCCTTCTGGAGGTCTACCACGACCTGCTGTTGCTCCTCGAAGCCCCTGGCCAAAACCACCTCCTCACCAGCCTGCTCACGAAACAACAGCTTCAGCCCCTGGCCCAAAACACGGACGTCAGCCACATCTATCAAGCCCTAGACATCCTAGAGGGGGCCGAACGACAGCTTCGCTTTAGCCCCACGCCCCAGCCCTGGTTGGAGGCCACCCTACTCAAGTTGATGCCCCAGCCCGCCCAGTCGTCGCGTCAGCCTGTCCGCCCAACAACTCGCCCCACACCGGATGCTGAACCCTCCTTAGCGCAAGCCTGGAGCCGGGTGCTAGACACCGCCCAACCCAAAGCCAAGGCGCTGCTCCAAGACTACTGCCAGTTGTCTCACATCGACCTGGCACGAGGGGTCGCCACCCTCGTCGTTGACTCAGCTAAGAAGGCCACCCTGACCAAGCACAAAAACAAAGTGCAGGGCATCCTCGAAACGGCCATGGGCCAGTCCATCCAGCTGACCCTGGTCTTCACAGAAGTTGACCCTGACCACGACGTGGAGCTGGCTGGAGTCACCGGGTAGAGGTCAGGTTGAGTCCTGACCCACCGGACTGACATCCAATTTCTGCTGTCGCAGAACAGGGGTGAATCGACCTGCGGGACGCGCTAACCCAATAGAACGTCCCGCTTTCGGCCCATGCAAACCCAACCATCCTACCCATGATGCTCACCCTTGAACGACCCGATGCGGCAGGGGGAACCGCAATGATAGCTAAACGATCACCCCCAACGGACGGACTGGTTCTCGGTGTCACAGGTCACCGTCCCCACAAACTCGTGCCCAAACCTCGCTGTTACTCCAAACCGTTTCGAGTCCATTTGACCCAGTTCGCGATGGACTGGCTCATGGAACTGAAGCCTGAGCAAGTCATCTCAGGCATGGCCCTAGGCTGGGATCAGGCGGTGGCCATTGCCGCCATTAAGCTCAATATTCCCCTGGTCGCAGCGGTTCCTTTCCAAGGCCAAGACGCTCGATGGCCAGATCCCAGTCAACGGCTCTATCGCAAGATTCTGGCCAGGGCGCACCACGTCAAGGTGGTCAGCCCAGGCGGCTACTCCCTCAAGGCCATGCAGGCCAGAAACGAATGGATAGTGAACCACAGCCATCAACTCCTCGCTCTGTGCAATCCGGCTAGGCCGGGGGGCAGTCAACACTGCTTGGCCTATGCCCATCAACGGCACATCCCAGTCACCCACTGCTGGGACGCCTTTAGGCTCAAGTTCTAAGACAGCCCAGCTATCGCTGGGACGCCATAGTCCACGATGACTCGCCGCCATCCGTCTGCGTGACCGGAACCCAAACGGATGGCGGTTTTCTTCATGCCCTTTATTGCAGGTCTCGCCGATGCCCTTAACCCTCCTGGTGGGTGATGATACTTACGCCATTCAAACGCATCTAGAACAACTCAAGACCCCGCTTGACCCCGCTTGGCGCAGCCTCAATGTTCAAACCTTTGAGGCCGCTACCCTCAATGCCGATGCCCTGAACCAACTCCTCAGACGCCAAGTCTATCCCACGGCCTGTAGCCCGCCGATGGTCGGCGACACGAAGCTCGTCATCGTCACCGATTGCAGCCTCAGTGCTCAGCACTTTGACGGTCTAGCCTGGGTTGAAGGCATGATCCCCACCACTCATCTGGTGCTGTGCCTGGACAAACTGGACAAACGCACCAAGGTGGCCAAGTTCTTGGCCCAACACGGCACCCTCTATACCTACACTGCCCTCAGCCCCTGGGATGAGGCGGGCATCAAAGCCACCGTCAAGGCCCAAGCCCAGGACTCCGGGGTACAACTGGGTAGTGGCGTCTTAAGCTATCTCGCTGAAGCAATTGGCAATGACCGACAACGGATGGCCTCAGAACTTACCAAACTCACCCTTTGCCCCCAGCCCGTTACCTTGGCCCAGGCAAAAGCTCTGGTGCCCAACCAAACCCAAACCGCCTTGCAGCTCGTTGACGCGATGCGCCAAGGCCAACCTGGTCACGTTGCGGCCCTGTTCAAGGCGCTAGAAACGGTTCATCCCGGCGTGATCATCCACACCGCCCTCAGTCAGTTTCGCACCTGGTTTAAGGTGAAAGCGGCCTTGAAATCGAAGCATCTGACGACGGAGGCCGACATCGCTCAGTTCGCGACGCTAGGCAATCCCAAACGACTCTATTACCTGCGTCAGGACGTTGCGAAGGTCTCGATTCGCCGTCTGGCTGAAACCGTTGTCAGCCTTCAGGCGTTATCCGTCGGCCTCAAGACGGGCCTCACCCGTAGAGCCATCGGCCTTGAATTGATGAAAATGGCGAGTCACAGCAATCCAAAGGTCAATTAATTAGGAGAAACCCATGGCCACCCGCAACACGTTTGCCGATATCTTAACGAAAACCTGGGCTGAGATGTCCGACCAAAACCAAGCCCAACCACCCCAGACACCATGGCCCACAGCGGCCCCAGAGCCCATCGACGTCGATGCCATCCTAGATGCCATGACTCAGTGGGAGACCACCCTTCCCGGTCAAGCCCCTGACCTACAACCCATTCCTAAGTCAGTGCCTCAATCGCTCAGGCAGGCGTTGGCCCATCTAGGTATTCACCACCTTTACAGCCACCAGGTCAAAGCCTATCAGGCCATCCAACGGGGCAAGGACGTCGTGATGACGCCACCGACCGCAGCGGGCAAGACGATGGCGGCCTATGTCCCCATCATTGAAGGTGCCCTGAAAGCAGGCCACCGATGCCTGTCCCTCTATGGTCTCAAAGCCCTCGCCAGTGACCAGGAAGCCAAACTCTTGGCACTCCAGGCGGGGATGCCCGATGCGGGTCTAGCGATTGCCAAGATTACGGGCGACATCCAGGGTGGCGATGCCCGTGACGCCATTTTGGCCGAGGAACCCCACATCCTGGCCATCACCCCGGATCTGCTTCATCACGAGCTGCGGCGGGTCTATTGGTCGAACCCCTGGCAGCAGTTTATGGCCCAGCTCCGCTACGTCGTCGTCGATGAACTTCATGCCTACCAAGGCGTGTTTGGCGCGAACCTCTGTTGGCTAATTCGACGGCTGAAGATGGTGGTCGATAAGTGTGGGGGAAACGCTGACCAGCTCCAGTTCATTGGCCTCTCGGCAACGGTCGGCAACCCCCGTGACCTAGCCGGACGCCTCATCAGTCGCCCTGCCACGAACCCTGACGGCAGCAAAAATACACGCCTGACCTGGCTTCATAAGAGCGGGGCCAGATCTCCTGAGAAACGGTTGATTGTGGCTAACCCCAGCCGCAACATCAACGAGGACACCACCCACCTAATGCTTCAGTTGATCCGGGCTGGAAAGCAGGGCATTACCTTCTGTGGCTCTCGCTCAGCCACCAAAGCCATCACCAAACTGCTGGCCGACAAGGCCGCCCACCAGGGCCAACCCCACCTCGCCCAACAGGTGGCCAGCTTCTATGGTTCCCTCGACGAAGTCCGCCGTCGGGACATCATTGCGCGTCTATCCTCCGGTGATGTGCGTTGGATTGTCGCCACCGAGGCCCTAGAAGCTGGAATCGACTTGCCCCAACTCGATTGCTGCATCTTGCGTGGCTTCCCCGGCAACCTCATGAGCTTTGCCCAGCGGATTGGGCGGGCAGGCCGTCAGCAGGAAGGTCTGGCCGTTCTCATTCCCATGGGCCATAGCCTCTTGGATATCCACTACAGCCAGGAAACGGAATTGCTGGGGCCATCTGAGGCGGTACATTTCAACCCGGATTATCCTGTCATGGTGGCGAAGCATCTGCTGTGCGCCGCCAAGGAGGCTGGGTTTAAGTTGGCTGAGGTGGAACCTTATTTTGGCAAGGCCGCCCTACCCATTGCCCGGATGTTGCTCACCCAAGGTGAACTGCTTCAACGGCGCGATGGCGGACTCTACGCCAAGGGCTACCCCCACGGCAACGTCAACTTTCGTGGCTCCATTTCCAATGAGCAGGTGCAGTTGGTGGAGGCGGACTCTGGCCAAACCGTCGAAACCATGACCCTACCCCTGGCCCACCGGGAAGTTCATGAAGGAGCCATCTACCAGCGTCAGGATGACGAAGGCGTGATGGGCAGCTATAAGGTGATCCAGTTTGACCAGGGCCAAGCCACCCTGCACCCCTTCTCCAACACCGAAATCTCCACCCAGCCCCTCGGCCAACGAGACTTGGTGCCCACTCAGCCCATCACCGACCCCGTTGAGGTACCCCTCCACTTCAGCGATGGCCGCCAATCCGGTCGCCTCACCCTTACCCTCAGCTTTGGCCAAGTCAGTCAAATCATCACCGACTACCAAATCTTGAGTAAGCGCTATGAACCGACCTGCCTAAACGATAAATGTGGACGATTCAAAAAGCCCCTAAACGACAACCCCCATTGTCCGAGCTGCGGCAAGTCGGCCCGAATGGGCACCGTCATCGACGTGCTCGACACCCAATCCCTGGATCCCAAGAAGTACACCTCCCACTTTGATAGCCCGATCCTCAGCGCAACCTTCGACACCGTCGCCCGTGGCTACCTCGAAGACTATGCCCGGAGCCTGAAGATGCAGTTCCAGGATCATCCCCAGCGGGAGCACTATGGCGCACTCTGGGAACATCCCAGCGACCTGATTGCCATCCATAGCCTCGGCCATCAACTCATGCTGGCCCTACCGTTAGTCGTCCTGCACAGCCAGCAGGATCTTGAATTCCTCTGCCGGGACGCCAGCTTGGGGTCATCGTCCGGGGCCTGGTTTGATGTCAGCGATGGCGGCAACGGCGCAACGGAGTCCATCCTGCGCTATTGGAAACAGTTGGTGCCCAAAGCCATCACCCTCATCGAGGGGTGTGATTGTGTTGCAGGCTGTCCCAAATGTCTATCCCAGTGGCATTGCCCTGACCACAACAACGCCCTGCTGAAGCAAATGGGTTTGTTTGTGCTGAAAGCGGCCTGCCACAAATAGCGACCCGCATCCCTCAAAGTCCCCTGGTCAGTTATGGCTGGGGGATTTTGATATGCGGAGAATCCTTCTACCTATGGCCAAAAACCTGTGCTGAAACCACTTCAATTGGAGCTTTTTAGCATAAGGATTAGGCACAGATTGTGAAAAGTCGTATTCTTCTCTCATAGCAAAAACCTCTAGTCTGACAGAACGGCTATCGACCTAGCACAGTCGGTCGTCGAGATGATGATTAATAGGACTCACCGTAGCCACCACTAGCGACAATGTTTGGTCAAGAACCGATCTAGCTGGTTGGCAAAGGCTCCGGTGACTCGCTGGTTAAAGGGCGGTGGGCCACCCGTGTCTACGCCCGCACTGCGTAGGTCATTGAGGAAATTTCGCATCGACAATCGTTCTCGAATATTGCCCTGGTCATAGAATTCACCCCTAGGATTGAGGGCATAGGCTCCCTTCTCGATGGCTTCTGCGGCTAGGGGGATATCGGCAGTGATAACTAAATCCCCGGCCTGGAGATGTTTCACAATGTAGTTATCGGCAATGTCTAGGCCAGCACGTACCTGCACAAAGTCAAGGTAGGGAGAACCTGGAATTTGTAGCTCCTGGTTGGCCACCAAGGTGGTTTTGATTTCAACTCGTTTAGCGGCTCGAAACAGAATCTCCTTAATCACGTTGGGGCAAGCATCTGCGTCAACCCATATCTCCATTACCTAGCCGCCTGTTGTTCTGTTGAGGATCTGAACGGGAATCTGGACATCGCTCCGCTTCATCAGGTCGGGTAGGAAGGGGCCATCGTAGAAGAAGCGCCGAGGTTGACCGATGACTTCATACTCTGGATGAGCCGCTAACCAGGCCTGAAGTTGTTGAAGACTGGCGCTGTAGCTGGCCATATCGTAGCGCCCCCGGGTGCCCATACTCACCACGGTCATCGCTGGAATGTCTTCTATCACAATGTTCTCGGCAACCTCCCTAGGGACGATATCGAGGTTGCGGTAGAGGAAGGAAACCGCTGCTTCCCCTTGGGTCGTCTGCCCTTCCAAGGTGGCGACAGGGTAACGGGTTTCGACCGGGGCGGTCATGGAAATGTCGTTGCTACTGATGTGGCGAAATAGGGGAGAGAAACCACGGGAGGGGGCATAGGCCAAATCCCCCGTCATCTGGACGGTGGCCGCTCGGTAGGGGGGGTAATGCTTAATCTCAACCTGTCCCTCTGAACTAGGGACAGGAAAGCCCTCTGGCAGGGGCGCGGAGGCGGCACGATAGGCCCCCAGGGCCAACACCGTAACGCCCATGACAACCACCCCCAGCACCAATAGTCCCTGACTTAGCTTCATGGTTGACCCCGATTCACTTCCCCTAGTCTAGCGGTCTCCCATCCGTAGACGGGCCTGAGCTTCCCTGTCGGGAATGGCGGAGGCTCTGCATTCCAAACCTGTTCTATGACGTGGCCTTCCATTCAAGACCTCTGCCCACCCAGCGGGTATCGACCCGACCACCCACGCCGTAGCTTAGCGACCCAGGTGATGGCCGCCGAACAACAGCGCCGACTGCTCACCATCATCCAACAGGCCCAACTGGGCTTGGACTATCAGCCGATGCTCCAAACCCAGCCTGACCTTCAGCATCTCATCCACCAAATTCAAACCTTGATGCCCGCCGCCTTGACGACGCCCCAGCGGCACCTGCGCCTCAATCAGTCCCTTCAGGCTCCCCTCACCGTTGATGGGGCAGAACGTTGGATGGATGCCACCGTCAACCTCGGCTACCAGCGTGGGCTTCCCAAGCTGATTGACTGGTCAGTACGCCGACCCTGGCCTTGCTGGGCCGACGCCGTCAAGCTCTGGGTCGCGGCTGAGCATTTCCATCGAACCGAAAGGCTAAACCTCAACCAGCTCAAGTTGGTGGTCATTGCGCTCAGCTTTACCCAACGGCCTCAATCGCTGGTCATTCGTTGGAATCATCAGCAACACCGCCAGACCCAAGCCCGGATTATTCAGCAGTTGGTCAACGGCGACCCAGTGCCCGCGCCCAAAGAAGACCCCGAACTCCTCGCCCTCCTCGACATCCGCTCAATCCCTGAAATTGCCCTTTGACTTGACCCCATACCCAACCAAATCCATGACCTACACCCATGGCTGGCTGCTGCCGGAACTGCTGCGGCTCGATGCGACCTACCAAGGGCGTTACGAGCTGTGGCACAGCACCAAAACTCAGCCCCACCTCACCCTCAACACCCTGGCCCAACCCGAACCCCTTCCCTTCCTCAAGCCGGGAGACACCGGATTTGATAAAACCTTGACCATGCTCAAAGCCTGCTTCAGAGCCGTTGGTGGTGAAAGCCAGAAACCCGGAATGCGGGAGGTGAGCTATCTGGCCAAGTGGATGTTATTTAGCCTGGGCCATCCTTACCAAACTCAACGTCCCACGATGGAGACCCGCATGGCAGGAACGCGGCGAAAGAGGCTGGAGAACGAGTTCGACCTCAGCCAACTGATTCGGTTTCCGAGTGACTATTTCGGCCACCTCTTGGCCCATAGCCAGTATGGCCAGCGGCACACTCGCTTCTATCCCACCCTGCAACCTGTTGCGGCACTGATGGCCGAACTGGGCCACCAGGTGGAGCACAGCCCAACGCCCATGCGACTCTTTGACCCCTGCCTGGGCACAGGCCGACTAGCCCTAGAAGCCTCGAATTATGCACGGGCCTTAGTGGGCTGGGAGCGAGACCGACCGTTGCTAGAGGTCGCCCTGGCCAACTTCATGCTCTATGCCCCAGACTTTGCCTTACCCATTCCAGGGCTGGGCGGCCAATTGGTCTGGGGCGATGCCCTTGAGCGTCAAGGCACCGTCATCGTCGGGCATCGGGCGCAACCTGAACCTTGGCCTGCCCTGGCCCCACCACCCAAACCCCGCAAGTCCACGCAAAAACCTGAACCCCATGACTCAGACCCTAACCCAGCCCAACTCCGTCTCTTCTGAACCTACTGACTGGCTCACATTGTTTGCTGAATGTGATCAGCGCCGCCCCGTTCCCACCTTGTCTTTGAAAACCTTGGCTATCCTCAACCCGCCTTTTGGAAAGCAGGCGATTCAGCACCAGGTCGCTCAGACCTACGAACTAGGGCACCACTGGCGCAGACCGAAGGTGGGTGCTGACGCTGATTCCCGCCTCAAGTCAGAGTGGCAGCGAACCAGCCGGGTCAAGGCTTCCACCCAGCTTGAAACCATGTTCCTAGAACTAGCCCTCCGCCAGCTCGCACCCGGTGAGGTGATGGTGGCCCTGGTGCCCAACGGCATTCTGGCCGACCACGACAGTTCAGCGGCTCGGCACTGGTTGATGAACCAGGCCCAGCTTTGGGCCAGCATCCAACTCCCTAAAGAGGTGTGGCAAGCCGAATGCAAGACAGGCATCATCACCAGCATCGTCGTATTCCAGAAGCGTCAGGAACCTTCGACAGATGACTACAACATCTTTATGGCCATGATCCAACACTGTGGTTTCAATAGCCGAGGCAAGCCGATGCCAGAGTCCGACTTTGACGAGATTGCTGAAGGATTTCGGGACTTCTGCCAAGCTGCTCATGCCTTATCCCAGGCATAGCAGACTCACTCATTCATCTTCAGAGGGTGGCGGCGGCAGAAGTTCATTGGCATAGGCGATGCGTTCCTGAAGCGCGGCATACACCTGGTCTTCACTGACCTTGGCCGCCTGACGGGTCAGGTAAGGGCACAGATACTCGTCCCACAGCGCCATGTTCTGCTTAATCCGCTTAAACTCGCTCTTGGGCATCGGCACCCGCAGCTTGTAGGGCACATTGGTTTCTTGGCCAGAGCCGTAGCCCGGACTGGCCAGGACGCATTCACCCGTGCGAAATCGCAGAATCTCGTCTGGGGTGAACAGCGGCATCTTCTGAAGGCTTTCGCTGTAGTTGATGTTGCGGCTCATCCGCCCTGCCATCGTGCGGCCTGTCGATTTTTGCTTATGAATAAAGTCTTTCTCACCAAAGCGTTTGCTGTAGCTCTCGGCGGTCTGGGTGTCGCCGGGATAAAAGAGCAGATGGGTTGCACAAGCTGACGCAATCGCCTGACCCCGCTTATCGCCATAGGTGTCATACAACTGGTTGAGGGACTGAATGCCTAGGGCAAAGGCTCCGCCATTGGAGCGATATTCGTTGATCCAGTTGGGTAGTCGGTCGAGGCGAATGGAAGGAAGTTCGTCGAGGGCAATGAAGATGGGGTCTTGGCGAGGGGTGGCTAAGTTTTTCACCACGCACAGGTGAATCGCAGCGGCCAGCAACGGCCCCACGATACTGCGGCGCTCATCATCCAGCTTGAAGATGATCATCTGCTTGCCTTCGATTCGAGCCGGAATCGTGGATTGACCCATAAAGTTGGGCAGCAGGTCTTTTTGGATAAAGCTGCTGAAGGTGGCCGCCGTTGTTGTCATAATGCTGGACACCGTCTTCTCGGCGTCCTTTGAGGCCAGAAGCTGATTAAAACTCGCCGCGACCCAAGGGTCGATCTGTCCTTGCTGAACCGCCTGGTCGATGCGATACACAAAGTCCGGGAGCTGCAACAGGGCATAGACCATGCCCATATCCGGGTAGGGCGTGGAGCGGGCCAACTGGATGAGCGCCTTCCCGAGCTGTTCCCCGGCCTTACTAAAAAACTCATCACTGCGGCCACCCCCCTGAGCCGATTGAGCATTGCGGACAATGACCGCCCCCAATTCCCCCGCCATTACCGCATCCGTCGAATCTTTCAAAAACTCGACCGGATTGAAAATGCCGCTGTACGGCTGGCCTGGAGCCAGCACATGCACGTCATAGCCGTAGCGAGCCGCCAGCGGGGCATGGAGCCGCATCTGGTCGCCCTTCTTGTCGTAGAGCAAGACGGGAATGCCCTGGGCCAAGGCGGACTCAATCATCGGGTCGATGGCACTGGCCGTCTTCCCTGACCCTGGACTGCCCAGCACCAGAACGCTGCGCTGGGCATCGGGCAACCACAGCGCGGGGGGAGAGCCCATCAAGGTTTGGATACGAGATCCAAACTTACGCCAACGTCCTGACCACCAAAATTGAGGAGGCTTCCCTGCCCACAGCGTGACCTCGTCTCGGGGCCGCTGGGGACGTTCAGACGGAGACTTCTGAGCCTTGTTTTTAGCCTTGGCATTCTTCAGGGTGGGAGGCTGATAGTCTAGCGGCAGCCGCAGTTGCTTCAGTGCCTTGGCATTGGCCGACAGTTTGTCAGCAGTGCGGACGGTTCGGCCTGTGGTGATGGTGCCCCTATCGTCTTTAAGCACAATCATCATCACGACCAAAACCCCAAACGCTCCCAGCATCAGGTAGCCCTGGGGATTGTTGTACTGCTCAATCAGCCCACTGATGTCGATTCCAAACATAGCCTTTTCCTTTGCTGACTAGCGGCTATCGCCTTTTAGGAGCGATTGACGTTTCTCAAGTTTTTTTGACCTATGGCCCCTCGAACCCCGACATCCCAGCGCACGACCCAAACCCAAACCCGTAAATCCAAAGCGAGCACCCAACCGGAAGCCACCCGAACCCGGAGCCGCAAGCCCAAGGCCGACATCACCGTAGACCCGGAACTCCTCAACCCTGAATTCAACGAGACCCGACGGCCCCGGCTGCCCTACGGCATCATCGTCAACGACAACCCAGCCGGTATCCTGATTCCCGTTGACCAACTGGAATCGGCGGGCTGGCTGAACCCGCCGGACGAACTGGATGAAATCATCATTGGCGAGAACACGGTCATTGGCCTGTTCCTAAGCGAATGCCGACTGGTGGTGCTGGCTAAGGTGCCGCCCTACATCCGTTACAAAGACGCGGATCAGCTCACCGAACGAGGTGGGGACGAAACCTTGGCCCACACCCTAGTTGGACCCTATGACACCCACCAAATCCACCTCGACAAAGCCCTGATGGAAGTCGTCTCTGAGCACGCCGTCGTGTTCCTAGACGATGCGGATCAGCCGCTGCACACCACGCCCATCGTCATCCGGTTCAAGAACGTTGCCCTTTGGAGCTTTATTAGCACCTGCGACGACTACTACCGCAAGGTCGAAAAGGCGTTTGCGGAGCTGGTCAATCTGCCCTACAGCGGCAAATCCGACCAATGGCGCTCCCTCGTCGTTGTGCCGGTGGCCTTCACCCCCGAAAAGCAAGGGAAGGGCAAGAACAAGTCCCTCTGCTGCAAGGCGATGATTGAGTTTGTGCCAACCGCAGACACGTTATTTGAGGTCTTCCTCGGCACACCCCAAGGTAAAGCCTTGGTCTGGGGGCTGCATACCGAAGTGGCAGGCTTTGTGGAATCGGCCCCGACGGCCATGGCCCTACCGCCCGCCCAAACGGGACACACCTTGCCCAGTGGTGTTGCCTCGGCGAGCCCAGACGACCTTGACCTGGATGGGGACGACGAGGAGGATGAGTTCGAGCCTGAAGACGATGAAGACGAGGCCATTGAAGTCGATGCCATCGTTGACGAAGACCCAGACGAGGACGAGGACGACGACGACTACTAAACCCCATCCTTGCCCCACCTAAGCTAGACGGGGTGTGGGGTCAACTCGCCGCCAAGGGCAAACGACGATTGCGGGTCGGTTGATATTGGCCTCCCCGCAGACAGGCGATATGCTCGACCACTTGGTTGCCCTCCACCTGACTGGCTAAAAGGCAGGGCAAGGGTCGGGCCACGCCATCGGCCACGGGCTGAATCAAGGGCGTACCAGGGGGTAGGTCATCCCTTAAGTGGGCAGAGAACACAACCCCTTCCCCCTGCAACGCATCGCCAGCCAGCCAGAGGCCGCTGTACAAACAACCGGACGCACCGCACAATCGGTCGCTTCGATAATCCACCAAGACCAGCCGCCCCTCATCTCCAGGTATCGACCAGCCCACCATGGTCTCCGTGAGCGCATCGGCCTCAGTTCCCGTTAGGCTGGTTTCAGCCTCAATCAGGTCTTGAATCACCACATCCGGCAGCACACGAGACACGGGTTGCCAGTCCCCCACATGGGCCTGAGCGCTACATCCCACCGACATCAGGGCCATGCTGAGCAAGACCGCTAGGGCAAACCCGATCCGAAACCGATTGGCGGCTCGACGCAACCATTTGGGTGGCCCCGGCAACTCAGCTTCAACGGATTCTAGGGTCGGCCCCTCCCCCGCTGCCGCCCGTCGCCAGTCGTCCCAGGTGAGGGAGCGCAGGTTATGAAAGCCTTGAACTAAATCCTGTTTTGAGACCATGGTGCTATTCCCCCAGCAGTCCAGGCATATCCGCACTAGGAACACCCAACTGCTCTAGGACAGCGGCATTCATCGCACCACCCCCGTTTTGGACCACGACCCATCCGTCATCCGACTGTTGCAGCAGGGTTTGGCCACCCATGTGCCCAACGGTCCAGGTGGCTAAGGCATAGTCGCCCGATACGTTGATGCTCCTGATTTCTGGGGTCAGGTCTGCACGAAGCCCCTCACTCACCACCTCGATCACAGCGGCTTCGATTTCAGCCGTTGACTCAGCGTGGCTTGGCATGTAAATCGCCATACCCAGCGCTAACGCCAGTCCTAAAATAGCCAAAACCGTGAACTTGCGAAGTCTTTGGAAAACCAGCATCGTTTTAACCTCTTGCTTCAGTGACTCGATAAATGCGGCTTGGGCCAGAGCCATAGAACCCGCCAAAGTCGGTATCCGAATCCCAGGTAAAGGCCGCACGGCTCGATGAGTTTGAGCGCACCTGCGTACAGCCATCGTTCAAACAAATCCCGATATGTTCTTGGCCCCCTGAAATCACAATGTCGCCCGCTTGCCCCTGGGAACGGTCAATCGGCCTCCCTCGGTTGTTCTGGAGGTCTGCTTCGACCGCTGGAACCCAGTTCGGCGCATCGCCCCCAAGGCTCGCGATTCCCGCATTCTCCAACACGCGGTTCACGGCCCACGCACAGGCCAGATTGCCGCCATCCGGGCCAGCTCTAGAACTGAACTGGCCCAGCTCCATCATGGAGCGGTGAATGACCCCATTGATGTCCCCGGCCTCGGGTGGATTGCCCACTGGCTCTACTCCAGCGGATTTAGTTTCAGAAGGACAGAGATTGAGTCCTCCGACAGACCCGCCACCCTGTTCATAGACCTGGCGGGCATTTTCACCGTAGGCGCGCACGCTCAAACGGCCAAAGGCATCTGACCCACCGCCATCAATCGCCACCCCTGGCCCACCAAAGTGCATTTGGGCGGCACGCTCCACCAGGCGGCCCCCTTCAAAGGGTCGGCCTGTGGTGGGGTCAATCTGACCAGACGCCTGTCGAAGGTTGTTGGCTAAAAACCCTTCAAAGGCACGATTCTGATCCTCCGGGGGAAAGTAGCGCATCAGTTCATCGGAGTTCGGGCGATGGCCACCCCCCACGCGGGACAAGAAGGCTGTTCCCCCTGGCCGAGCGGCAATGAGTTGAGAGGCCTGGTCGTTGTAGCTCATGAACTGAAACTTGCCCAGACCCCGACCACAATTGCGGCCTCCATCGGCACAAACATGAGGCCCGACGGCAAAATAGCCCCCGCTGCCCTGGGATTCAATACTCGCAATGGCGCTCGCCAAGGTGCCCACATCAATGCCCGCGACGTTTCGGTTGGAGGTGAACTCCGCTGGGTCGGCTCCGTCTGGCAACTCAATACAGTCTGGACTGAAGCGCCCGAGTCCCCCAGCACCACCAAACCCAGTATTCCCAGGCCCAGGCATGGGGCCACCCCTGGTTGCGCCTGTCCGCTGGGAGGGCGTGGCAGAGGGGGTATCGCTGTCGAGTAGCCCCACAAAGATGGGGTCATTGATGCGGTAGGTCAAAAATGGGAAGGGGCCAATGATGTAGGGCGTACAGCCGCCCCACCCACAGGCTCGAAAGAAGAGGGCGCTGGTCACCGTATCGTCCCGTTCTTCCGGCTCCCAAATCACCTGCTTAAAGGCAGGGCCAAAGGGATGGCGACCCGTCGGTTCCCTGCCGCCATTGACGAACTGCAGCGTGCCACTACCCCCTTCAACCGCTTGGTACTTGCCCGATACCCAATGGATGCCGTCGAGGGGATCCGTTCCAGACCCCAGCGCCTGAAGTTCAATCGAAGCACAATCCGTGCGGTCGATGTTGCAGGGCACTGCAAATCCTTGTGAGTCAGAGCCAGAAATCGTGCGGGGCCGATCCCCTTCCCGTGGCCCCCAGATCATGTCGATCTGCATCGTCATGTTGCCGACCACTGCGACCGGATTGGGAAAGCTTGCTAGGGGTAGGTCACGGAGTCCGGGCACCTGATTCAAAGTAGCCTGCTCAAAGCCACTAAGGGTACCGAGAGCGGTCTGGGCTATGCCTGGAATCTGGTTGATACTGAAGGCGCTGAGGTCAATCTCACCCAACACCAACTCGCCCAACTCAGGCCAACGCTGAACGGCATTAAATAAAGTATGGCCCTGACGCACTCGGTCCCCTAGCTCCGCATCAACGAGCGCCGCAATCGGGGGTAACGCATCAAGGTCAAAGCCGCCCAGGGTCGGAATGGCCGCCATCAGGTCGTTGATGGACTGATTGCCAAGCAAAGGAAAGTCTTGGATAGAACGCGCACCTAGGTCTTGGCCTAGGACAGCGCTGATGTCATCTAGGGTCAAGTTACCAGGGGTCAGGTCTTGAATGTCGCTGAAGGTCAGCACCTGGTCAATGGTTTGGCCGCTGCGCCAGGTGCGCTGGTACGGCCCCTCTCGAAACCCTCCACTTTCACCGAAGGCGGGCAAATCTGAGAATGAGAACTGATCCAAGTCGGGCACGACGACCGCTTGGTCAGGGAGTACAGAAAATTCAGTGGTTGGAACCACATTGGCTAAGGCAGGCTGGGGACTGACCATAAGCCAAACCAGCATGGCCATCAGCCATGACAAACACTTCAAAAACATGGGTCATTAACAAAAGCGTCAACGTCAGAGCATCAGTGGGTCGTCGCCATAGGTGCGCGGTCGTTGTCGTCGGGTTGGAGGTTGGCCGGAGGCGGATGGGCCAGACTCCGCATTGACCACCCCTTGAGGCTGAGGCAGCGGCGAGGGTGGCCATTCATCCTCAGAAGGCTGAACCCGTCCTAAATCAGAAC
>NZ_JACJRS010000076.1 GCF_014697375.1 Phormidium sp. FACHB-1136 | reverse complement strand
GAAAGGTTTCGCTTTCAGCAACCTCAATCACGAAGGGGCGGGCCATCCTCTCTACCCTCTCAAACGTCATCCCCTATTATGCTCAACTTCATGCCGGATTGGTATTAGTACCGATCTGTTTACGGTTCCTGATCAATATCGCAGGGCATATAGCGGGATCCTCAAGTCGGCTGGCACCGCCCTCGCCAGTGCCTTGAGTTGTCGCTGGGTCGTAGGTTGGATTAAAGCCCTCATAACCCATGGCCATCCAAGCGCTTGCTTACGACGGCTTAAGACATTGCGCCTGACGCTTGCAGGGTCGCATCGGCATGAAGCCATCGATTTCGTCCTTGGGGTTAGCTCAGTTTGGTGAGGAATTTTAGTAGGCGCTGGGTGCGGGGGGTGAGGAGGGTGCGGCGGTAGGCATCGGCGGCTTTTTTGATCGCTTCGGCCTGGGTGGGGTAGGGGTGGATGACACCGCTGACGGCACTAAGACCCTGTTTGGTGGTGATGGCTAGGGTGAGTTCGCTAATCATTTCTCCGGCGTGGCGAGCAACGAGGGTCGCCCCCAGGATTTGGTCGGAACCTTTTTTGTGGAGGATTTTAACGAAGCCCTCGGTTTCGCCATCGGCCAAGGCGCGGTCTACGTTGGAGAAGGGAATGTTGATGGTTTCGTAGGGAATGCCCTGCCGCTGGGCTTCGTGGGCATAGAGGCCGACGTGGGCGATTTCCGGGTCGGTGTAGGTCACCCAGGGCATCACTAGGCTGCTGAGTTTGCTGCGACCGAGGCCAAAGGGGGCAAACAGGGCGTTTTTAATTACAATGCGGGCGGCGGCATCGGCGGCGTGGGTAAATTGCCAGTCCATACAAATGTCACCAGCGGCAAAGATGCGCGGGTTGCTGGTTTGCAAATAGTCGTTGACGATCACCCCTCGGCGGGCATCATACTCGACCCCCACCGCCTCCAAGTTGAGGCCCTCCACATTGGGCACCCGCCCAGCCCCGATCAGAATGTCATCGACTTCGATGGATTGGGTTTCCGCTGAAGCTCCCTTTTGGCGGTAGTAAAGGCGCTTACCCGTTGGCGTGGTTTCGACCCGTTCTAGCTCTACATCGAGGAGTAGGTTGATGGCTTCTTGGCGGAACCGTTGTTGAACAATCTCTGCGGCTTCGGCCTCTTCTCGGTTGAGCAGGTGGCTGTGGTGGTGCAGCAGGGAGATCTGGCTACCCAAACGGTGGAAGGCTTGGGCCAGTTCGCAGCCGATGGGGCCACCGCCAATCACCGCTAGGCGAGGGGGCAGTTCCGTGAGGGAAAAGACGGTTTCATTGGTCAAAAATCCAGCCTCGGTCAGCCCCGGCACCGAGGGCACATGGGCACGGGCTCCGGTGGCGATCACGGCTTTTTTGAAGGGTAAGTGCTGATCACCGACCTGAATCGTGGCCCCATCCAAAAATCGGGCAGATCCCAGAAAGACATCAATGCCTAAGTTAGTAAACCGCTCGACGGAATCGTGGTGGCTAATGCTCGCCCGAATTTGGCGCATCCGCTCCATCACCGCCGCAAAGTTGACCTGAATGGATCCGGGAGCCTGAATGCCAAAGGGCGCGGCTTCCCGAATCTCCGCCACCACTCGCGAGGATCGAATCACGCACTTAGAGGGCACACAGCCCACGTTCAAACAATCGCCGCCCATCAGGCTTTTTTCGATCAGGGCCACTTTCAGCCCTAGGCCCAGGCCCGCCGCCCCCGCGGCTACCACCAGGCCAGCGGTACCCGCCCCAATCACCACTAAATCGTAGCGATCCGCAGGGGTAGGATTTGTCCATGTTTCTGGATGGACGGCATCGCGCAGGGTTTGGTTATGGCGATCTAGCGGCAGCAGGGCGGGTTCGATCTCAACGGAATGGGCAGTCATTACGGTCAGCCAGGTAAGGGCAAACAATCAGGTCAGTCGAGTAACGTTAGCCACGGCTTCCACCGTAACGCGATCCCTAGGAGTGGGTGGGGCTACGCTTAAACCTGATCCGGGTCAAGCCCCTGGGCACGGATCAATTCGGCGAGACGGTCAGCCCGTTGGCGTTCTACCTCGGCCCGTTGGCGTTCTACCTCGGCCCGTTGGTGCTCTGTCTCAGCCCGTTGGCGCTCTGTCTCGGCCCGTTGGCGTTCGGCGTTGGCTTGTTCGGCACTCCAGGGGAGCAGGTTACCGTCGGCATCCCACCAGCGTAGCCAGTTGATGGTTTGGGCCAACCGCTCCCCTCGCCACACGCCCAGGAATAGATCCAGGGGTTCAATCCAGAAGTGTCCGGCGGCATCGGGGGGTTGTACAACGTAGCCCCCGCCTTGCAACGACCGCACTTCTAGGCGACCACGCCTAGGTTCGTAGATGACGTACACAGGTACCTGGAGAATTTGTTCGTAAAAATAGAGCTTGCCGTAGGGCGGCATGGCGCGGATCGACAACTCGCCATTGTCATCGGCGGAGAGAAATTCCATCACCACCGCCACCGGATCACCTTCCATTCGGGGCGTGTAGCTGCGGCGCACAACTCCTTCTGGCACGGGGTGAACCCTTGGCACATAGAACCAGTCGGGGGCTTTGACCACGGCTTCGTTATCTACCCCAGCGACCAAGCCAAAGTTGGATCCGATCAGCATGTCGGGGCGAATGCGCTGGGCCGCCCCCAGGGCATCGGTGAGGGCAGCGGCGAGGGGCGGTTGATGAATATTTTCCACTGGGTCGTCGATGAGCTTAAAGTCGTCGGGTAGAGGGGGCCAGGTGATGATGGGGCCAGTGCGGGGCTGGGCTTGAACCATAGCAAGCGCGTCCTGGGCGGAATACTACATTGGTAAGTGAAATTTTGTAAGCGAGCTTGGGCAACGGCTAGGCGGTTTAGGCTAGGTTAGCATCAGGTTCGCTAGGCCAAATGGGCCTGTTTAGATGGTAGCCCACCCATGACTTCTCCGATTGACTCAACCCCAGAATCCCGCATGTGGGCAAGTTTGGCCCATATTAGCGCCTTTGCGGGACTGGTCTTTCCCTTTGGCAGCGTCCTTGGCCCCCTGCTGATTTGGCTAGTCAAGCGGGAAGAAATGCCCTTTGTGGATGACCAGGGCAAGGAGGCTCTGAATTTCAACATTTCCATGACCCTTTATATGGTGGTCTCGATACTGATGATTGTGGTTCTGGTGGGCTTTTTGATGATTGGAGTCTTGGCTTTGATTTGGGCGGTTTTGGTGATCTTGGCGGCGGTGCGATCCAATGAGGGCATTCCGTACCGCTATCCCCTTACGATCCGATTTATTCAATAGCCGTTGCCCTCGGTGAAACCCCAGGGAGGTGCAACCCCAGAGATAGTTAGCTAGGACAGCGCCCATGACAAGCGCAGGTGATTGCTACGATAAGCAAATTCGCTCATTGGTGTGCCCTCGGATATGGGATAACAAGTAGGGGCGGTGTGCCAGAAAACGTTGGGTAAAGGCGTGGTCATCGCCACTGCGGGGATTGTGTTTAGGGGATAGCCAGGGAATAACGCATGGATAAGCTGTTGCAGGGGTTACGGGAATTTCAAGAGCATTACCTTCCTGCCCACCAAGAACTGATTCAAGAGCTGGTGAAGGGACAGCATCCTAGGGTTCTCTTCATCGGCTGTTCCGACTCACGGGTCGATCCCACCATCATCACCCAGTCGGAAATTGGCGATTTGTTTGTCATCCGCAATGCGGGCAACATCGTCCCCCCCTACGAAGCCGCGAACGGCGGCGAAGGGGCCACCATTGAATACGCTATCGAAGCCCTCAAGATCAAACAGGTGATTATCTGCGGCCACACCCAATGCGGGGCCATGAAGGGGCTGCTGCAACTGGGGGAACTGGAGGATAAAATGCCCCTGGTGTACGACTGGCTGCACCACACAGCGGCGACCCGTAAGCTCGTGTTTGATCACTATAGTGACCGGGGCAAAAAGGAAAAACTCGATCTGCTGGTGGCTCAGAACGTACTCACCCAGATTGATAACCTGCGCACCTACCCCTCCATTCACTCTCGCCTACATGCGGGTGAACTGTCGATCCACGGCTGGATTTACCAGATTGAGAATGGCCAAATTCTCGCCTACGACGAAGAGGCCAACGACTTTTTGCCCCCCCACAGCAAAATTGACGCCTACGCCCTTAGCGCTAAGGTGGTGAAGGCTGGGGGGCTATCGAAGGATCCGGCTGAGGTCAAAGCGGCCTTGAACGATCCTGTGCAACCCTATTGGCCGGGGGCCAACCGCCTCAGCCCAGAGCAATCGGCCCGCCTCTACCGAGGTACCCCGGTCTAGCTTTCCCTAGGGTTACGCGCCATCCCTAGCCCGTTGCTTGTGATCGATAACGTCTGTGGTGTATGGCGTTGGTAAGGTCTCCTATGCCGTGTTCTAGCGCCTATGTGGCGATCGCCAGTGTTGAGTTGGATCGCCTCGTGGCCTTCTATCGAGACTTGCTGGGCCAAGCCCCTCAGCCCCACTGGCCCCAGCGCTATGCTGAATTTAACCAGGGTGGGTTCAAGCTCGGTTTGTTTAAGCCCCAGGCCAGCCATACCGACGAGTTTTCGTCCCATCACCCCGGAGCGATGAGCCTGTGCCTAGAGGTCACGGATTTAGACCAAGCCATCGCCCATCTGACAGAGCTAGGCTACCCTCCCCCCGGCCCCATACTCACCACCTCCCACGGGCGGGAAATCTACGCCTACGACCCCGATGGCAACCGCCTGATTCTGCATCAGCCGCCCAAGGCGGGGTAGCCATGGAGGGGCCAGCAAGGGGACTCTGAAAAGGCTAGGAAGCATTCTTGTTGAGCAGTTTGCCCATCACGGCCTTCAGGCGTTCGGGTTCGCAGGGCTTGGTGAGGTAGCCCGATGCTCCAGCCAGACGGGCTTCTTCCCGGTCGCGCTGGGTATCGCGGGAGGTGACCATGACGATGGGGATATTCTTAAACCGGGGCAGGCTGCGGACGGTGCGGCACAGCTCAAAGCCATCGATACCGGGCATGGAAATATCCAGCAGCAATGCCTTAATCGAGGTTTCCTGGTAAATCACGGAGAGGGCATCCACCGCATTGTCCGCCAGCAGTACTCGATAGCTGGCGTCCAACGCCCGCTTAATCATTTGCTGGCTGATTAAGCTGTCGTCTACCGATAAAACGGTTTCTCTCGATGGGGCATCGGTGGACATAGTGGGCAACCTCTTGGGGCTAACAGACAGACACTGGAGCGCTCAATGTCATAAAAACTCACGTTTCGAGTCTTTATGACCGATCAGGGAAACGTTGCACCCCCTTCCTCCTAGATCATTCCCCATTCTATTTTCAGGGACTGCAAATGTTATGGTTTTTAACTCATCCCCGCCCCACTATTCTAGGCTAAGCGGCAAGGATGGGGCGTACCGTATCCAATCTGGTGCAACCGCCTCGCCGTTGATGTCTATGCGTGGGGTCGGAGGGAGTGGTGAAAATAGCCCTTGGGGTGTTGGGTCTTGTTTTTGCGATGGGAGTTGCCCTAGAGATTGTTCTGCGACTGCGCTATGGCCTGGGCGATCCGCCCCTCTATGTGGCCGATGATCTGATGGGGTATCGCCTAGCGCCGAACCAAAGCCTCCGACGACGGGGCAACCGCATTGCCATTAACGACTATTCCATGCGGGGGCCAAGCCTCAGCCCACACCGTCCGTCCCAAACCCTGCGGGTACTGTTGCTGGGCGATTCCATCGTCAATGGCGGCTGGTGGACGGATCAGTCGGCCTTGCTGTCTATGAAAGTGCAGGCGTTTCTAGACAATGACCTCATCCAGGACACGGCCCAGACGTCGGGACTCACCCAGGCTGAGGTGTTCAATGCCTCTGCTAATTCCTGGGGGCCGCGTAACGAGTTGGGCTATGTGCAGCGCTTTGGCACCTTCGAGTCTCAGGTGGTGATGCTGGTGATCAATACCGATGACCTGTTTGCCATTGCCCCCAACAGCTACGAACTGGGTCGTCATCCCGCCTATCCCATCCGTCGCCCACCCCTGGCCCTGTGGGAGGTGATCCGCCGCCGCCAGCCCTATCAGCCCAGCCCCGAATTTCAAGCCCTCCACAACGAACCGGGCGACCGTGTGGGGGTGAACCTTGAGGCCATCCGTCAGCTAAACGCCCAAGTGGCATCGTCGCAGGGGCGGTTGCTGTTGGCCATGACGCCCCTGCGACGAGAACTGGACAACGGCTCCAGAGATTACGAACAAGTGGCCCGTCAACGGTTGATAGCGTTTGCCGCCGCCGAGGGCATCCCCTACCTCGATTTTCTACCCCGATTCCAATCCCTAGACCACGCCGCCCTCTACTTCGACCATATTCACCTCAATGCCCAGGGCAACCAGGTGGTGGGCCAAGCCCTCGCGGAATGGGTGATGGAGCATGGTGGGGTGGGGATGGACGGGGAGAAACCGTGATCGCCCCCACTAACCCGACCGCTGAACATAGAAAAACGCCGCCTGGATGAGGCCGATGCCAAAACCCAGGATGCCGCCCAGGTTCACAATGGCCTGCAATTCGCTGCGAACAATGCCCTGGATCGCCATTTCTAAATCCCGTGGTGAGGTGCCGCGCACGCGGTTGATGATCACCTGGTCGATGTTGAGGATGGGGATGATTTGGGCGACAAGAGATTCGAGATCGCGCTCTAGGTAGCGTTCTAACACGAGGGCCAATTCTTCGCTGACGGGGTCGAGGGATTGGGTGATCACCTGGGAATGCTGGAGGCGGTTGATCAGTTGGGTGGCCAGCATTTCCCAGTTGACGGAGTTGCCCAGCCCGGTGAGAAATTCTGGTCCCAGGGTGCGGATGTAGGTTTGGACGGATTCCTTCAGGTTGCGGCGCATTTGGCGCACGGTGGCCACGGGCAAGTTTTGCAGAGAAACCTGCTGAAGCCAGTCGCGCAGGCGTTTTTTGATCTGGAGGGCGGTGCTGAGTTCGGCGATGCGGGCGTTGCTGACCTCCCGTTCATCCAAACAGAAGGAACGCAGACGGCCTAGGGCATTGCGTACCCCAAACAGGTTCGCCACCACCCAGTAGGTGCCGCTGGTGCGCTCCCGAAAAATGGTGTCGATCACCTGAATGTTGCGGTCGGTGAGGAAGTCGATGATGAGCTGGCGAACCTTATCGGGCGGAAACACCCCGCTCAGCAGCCAGGTGGCAATTTGGTCGGCCTGTTCGGGGCTGAAGCGAAAGTCCACCAGCACTTGGTCGAACAGTTGGTTAAGCTGGGGTTCCAAAAAGTCGTCCCGCCTAGCCCACACCCGAATTAGTCGGGGCAGAGATTTGCCAAAGAGATCCTGCAAAATGCTGCCCGCAATTTGGGCGGTGCGGGCCTGGGTGCGGTCGCGAACTTGATCTAGCGCCAGTTCCAACAACCACTTAATCGCCGCCTGGGTGCGCTCGGTTTGCAGCAGCCGACGGGCCAGGTTTTGCAGTTCCTCCGGCGTCAGCAGCGACCCCATGATGGTGTCGGAAATGCGTTTGGCCAAACGCTCCTGGTTGCTCGGAATTAGCCCTGGGGTGAAGGGAATCCGCTGTTTACCCACATAAAAGGCGTGATAGGGCCGAAACAGCATTTTGATGGCGATGTCATTGGTGAAATAGCCAATCACACCGCCCACCACCGGAGGGGCCACCAATAGCCAGAGATCAGACCAAATCATCGCCACGGCGCACCACTAACACGCCCATCAGCCCCCCCAAAATGGGGTAATGCACCGCCTCGGTAAAGCCCGCCTGTTTCGCCAGGGCCACCTGCTCCCGCCCCGTGGGGAACCGATCCACGCTGGGGCCAATGTAGGCGTATTCCTCCGTGAGGCCCATATCGCGGGCGGTGGGTACCACAATGGTCTGCAAATACCAGCGCTGAAACCCCTCGGCCAGCATCCCCTGAGGGCGGTGAAAATCTAAAATTGCTGCCTTCGCTCCGGGCTTCAACACCCGATGCAACTCCCGCAAACCCTGGGAAATATCGGTCAAATTTCGCAGCCCATAGCCCATGGTGGCCGCCCCAAAGGTCTGATCCTCAAAGGGCAGGGCCAGGGCATCCCCCAGCATCCAGTGAATCCGGGTAGGTAGGTAAGCCCGACTCGTCCGTTCCGCCGCCACCGCCAGCTGCTCGCCCGAAAAGTCTACCCCGTAGACCGTGCCCGTGGCCCCCACTTGGCGAGCCAACAACAGGGCCAAATCCCCACTGCCGCAACACACGTCTAGGACGGTATCTCCCGCCTTGGCCCCGCTCCAGTTCACCGCCATGCGCTTCCAAACCCGATGCAGGCCAAAACTCAGCCGCTGGTTCAGATCGTCATAAACCGGGGCAATGCGGTCGAAAATGCCTTGAATATCGGTGGCGGTTGGGTTGGTTGACTCGGCGAATCCCACGGGTTAAGTATCGCTAGCGACAGATTTCTACTGTAGCGTCGCCTGCAATCCACCGCTAGGAACCGTTGAACTTCGTGACACAGCCCCACCGTGACACCGTTCTGTTGGTCTGAATCTCAGCATTGAGGGCCGCCTGCGCTTGATTCAGCCACCCCCAGGGCCAGAATTCTGTGTCGTGATGCCGCAGGGCTCGCGACGTCTACGGACATCGTATCCGACAGCGGGCGGGCAATTGAGGTGTTGGGGGCTCGGAGTTTATCCCAGGGAAGACGGCTCGGTGTATCGAAGCGTTGGAAGACGACATCCAGGTTTTGCAGCCTGAAGAGACTCAGATCATCCATGACAGTTCGTTGGGCTATGCCCATAGTCTGCTGTTTCGAGAGGCGCACCTGAAGCAGATGACACCGGATGAACTGTGCATGGACACCAAGACACCGGGCTAAAAATTCATCAGCACGGAAAGCTGGAGAAAGTACCAGGGGCCGGGTTGGCTGTTGAGGGCCGATTGCACCGCTGAGCCAGGAAAGGCGACGGAACCGCTGCCGTAGAGCAGGAAATTGCGTGTGAGGTTATAGCGGGCGGTGAGGGTCACTTCTTGGCCGATGTGGCTGGATTGGAGGAAGGACAGGGCCTGGGTGCCGCCTAGGTTATTGAGGTTGGCGGCGGATAGGTGAATGTATTGCAGCGACAGGTCAAACCGCTCGAAGGGGCGGGTTCTGAGCAGCAGTTGATGGGTGATGAGGTTGGAGTTTTGGTAGATTTTGACCAGGTTGCTGCCCTGGATCCAGGTGTCGGGGCCGCCGCCGGAAAGGAGCGGATCAAATCGCTCGAAGGTGGCGGTATTGGGGTTGTCGCCACTGAAGTAGGCGTAGCGATAGCTGAGGCTGGGCGTCCAGGGCGCATCCCGAAAGGTGTAGCCCAGTTGCCCCCAAGCGCCGTTGGCCGCCATATCGAAGTTGCTGTTCCACTGGTGGACGTATTCGGCCTGAAGCCACACCCCATCTAACCCGAGGGGGTTGGTGAGCCGCAGCCGGGGATAGATGACGTTCAACCCCTGGCGGGAGAAGGTGTCGTTGAGGGTGAAGTAGGAAAAGTTTGACCGGGGCACATGGATGTAGCTGAGGCCCAGTTGCAGGGCGGGGTCGCTGTCGTAGTCTAGGTTGAGGCCCAGATATTTGGTTTGGCTGTCGATGAGGGAAAGCTCGTTGGGGTCGAGGTAAAAGCCCTCTAGGCGCAGGCCATTCCAGCGAAAGCGGCCAATCACGGTATTTTCAAAGGCGGTGCGCGGGTTGGAGAGGATGGTGGCGCGGTCGCCGCCGTTGCCCGCCCCGTTGGCAAACAACAGCCCGTTGCTGATGCGGTAATCCTGCCGTCCTACGGAAAGGTTCACCCCCAGCCGCTCGGTTTCGGTGCGATAGCCGTAGATCACCCCCGCATAGAGGTCTTCTAGGGCGTGAAAAATGCGGTTGTCGGACTCAAACAAATCGGGCTGCAAGGTGGCCGAAACCAGGCTGCTGGCTCCACCGTAGACGTAGAGGGGCTGGGTTCCCACCTGGGTAATGCCCGCCGCCCCCAGTTCCAAATAGCCATCGAACCAACTGTAGGTGCCGGGGCCAGCCGGATCGCGGGCTAGGGGGTTGCCCTGGGTGAGCAGACCGCTTTGGCCAAACCAGGTGTTGCTGCTGGTGAAGTTAGACAATCCTCCCCGCAAAATGGCCACGGCAGTCGCCCGATCACTGGTGTAGAGGTTGGGAAATTCGCGCCAGTCTCCGGTCACAAACAGTCCCGATTGACCGGGCCGTTCCACCACCTCCGGGGCCAACCGCACCGCCAGCACCACCACCACTTCCCCCGGAATCTGCACCTCATACAACCCATACCGAGCCGTTTCCACCTCGCCAAGCTGCTGCACCCGCTGCAACCCGGCCTCTAGAAACAGCGGATTGGCGCTATCCCCCGCCTGCACGGTGAAGGCGGCGAGAATCTGCTGCTCTAGGCGACCGTTGGCCTCGGCATCCTCGGTGGGATTTTCGAGATAAACCCGCACCTCGGCAATGCGTTCGCCGTTGATGAGGGCCGGGTTGAGCCAAAAGCCCCCCACCGGAACAGCGGCTGTGGGTAGATCGGCATCCCTAGAATCCGCCTCAGGTGGATTGGCTTCAGTTGGATTGGTTTCAGATGAATCTGCTTCAACCAGATCCGTTTCAGCCCGATTGGTTTCAGGCTGATCCGTTTCAGAGCGTTCTGTCTCAGGCTGATCCTTTGCAGCCAGATCCGTTTCAACCTGACCCGCTTCAACCAGATCCGTTTCAGCCCGATTGGTTTCAGGCTGATCCGCTTCAATCTGATCTGTTGTAGGCCGAATCGTTTCAACCTGACCCGTTTCAACCTGATCCACTCCAGCCAGATCCGTTTCAACCTGGCCCATTTCAACCCGATCCGTTTCAACCCGATCTCGCTCAGACCGAAGCCCTGAATCAACAAGATCCAAGACAACGGGGGCTGTTTCTGAGGGCAGATCGGTCTCTAACGAATCTGTCTCCAACCAGATCCCCGAAACAGTGAGAGGTTGGGCATTGGCGGGGATTTCCTTTAAACGGTCGGTTACAAAGGAATCCTGCCCCGCAGAGATCGTTTTAGGGGGAAGCTGCTCTGAGGCCAAACCCTCAGAAATGGATAGGTCAGCACCATAGCTAGGTTGGCTCCAGCCGCACAACATCAGCCCCCAGACGCCTAGGGAGGCCAGCATCCTCGGATTTCGGGTCATGGTGAGCGTCCTTAGTAGCTGGTCCAGCCGCCATCGGTGGCGTAGACGGCCCCGGTGAGGTTAGAGGCATCGGGGGACAGCAAGAAGAGAATCACCGCGCCCTGTTCCCACACGGTGGCCATGCGCTGGTTAGAGTCGGAGGCCATCAGCAGGCTCTTGGTTTTGAGCAGGGCCGTGGGGCTACCGCCGCCCTCCTGCTGGGATGCGCTCACGAACTCAAAGGCCCGCTCTACCATGGGCGTATCCGTGGCGGCCATATTCACCGAGTTGACGCGAATGCCGTAGGGGGCATAGTCTAAGGCGGCCTGTCGGGTGAGGCCCGTGACCCCGTGCTTGCTGGCCACGTAGGCGGGGTTGCCACCTAACCCCGTTAGCCCCGCAATGGAACCAATGTTGACGATGGCCCCGCCGCGCCCCTGGCTCACCATTTGGCGCAGTTCCGACCGCATGGATTTGAACACCCCGGTGGTGTTGGTGGCGAGCACTTCTTCCCAATACTCGTCGCTGGCTTCGTGGATGGATTTGGGCAGCAGATGGCGCTGGCCTTGAAAGTTCAAGGGCTGGCCTGGGTCACCGCCGTCCATCACCCCTGCCGAATTCAGGGCAAAATCTAGCCCGCCGTAGAGGCGCACCGCTTCGGCCACGGCTCGGTCGCACACAGCGGTATCCACCACATTGCCCACGATGGCGGTGGCCTGATGCCCTTCGCCCTTGATTTGGTTGATGGTGGTATTGAGTTCGGCGGCTTTGCGGTCTAGACCCACAACCCTGGCCCCTTCACGGGCGGCCCGGATGGCAGTGGCAGCCCCAATGCCCGTGGCGGCTCCGGTGATCAGCAAGGTCTTGCCCTGGAAGCGGTTCGGGATGAAGTAGTTGGGATCGGTGGGGGTGATGTCAACCATGGGAGTTTGGGGGGAGGAGGGGTTTGCAGCGGGGCTAGGGGCCTGGGCCAAGGGTTGGATCAAAGGGTCGGATGCGCCCTGGGCATGGGATTGCAGGGCGGATAGGGTCAAGGCTCCGGCCATCGATCCGGCGCTGAGGGCCATGAACTGCCGCCGTTTTAGCCAGTGGCGCACCATTTCCTGCACCCCTGGGCTATCGGGATTCAGGTTAGAAAAGTCGGGTTCCATAGCAGACTTTTTAGAGGATTCTGACTGGCGATACTGGCACGCAAAGGTTTAAAAAACGTGGAATCTGCCAGAATCGTTACGTTGCTCCACGGGATAGATCGCCATGCGAATTTTGCTGACCATTGCAGCCACCCCCCGGCAACCGGATCTGTTCCCGTGGCTCACCCGGCAGGGCATGGTTGTTGATCGAGCCGGGGATGGCCTAGAAGCCTGGGATCTGCTGCAAGCCTTCCCGTACGACCTCGTTTTATTGGCTGCAAACCTACCCAAGCTGGATGGGCTGAGCCTGTGCCGTCGCCTGCGGCAGGTGGGTAATCCCGTGCTGTTGGTGCTGCTGCTGGAGTCCCCTAACCCAGACCTAGAAGCCCAAGCTCTGGATGACGGGGCCGATGCCTGCCTCGCCCCACCGATGCGGGAAAACACCCTGCTGGCCCATCTCCGCGCCTTAGCCCGTCGGGGAAGAGGCCGCGCCGATCCTTCCCTGCATTGGGGGCCAGTGCAGATCAACCCCACCGCCCGCCAAGCTACCTGCAACGGGCAAGCCCTACCCCTCAACCGCAAGGAATATCAACTGCTGGAACTCTTCCTACGCCACCCGCACCAGGTCTTTTCCCTCGACGACCTCGGCCACCACCTCTGGAGCCTCGCGGACTCCCCACCCAGTGATGCCACCATCAAAAGTCACATTTCCCACCTGCGCCGCAAGCTAAAACAATCGGGTAGCCCAGACCTGATCCAAACTCGCCACGGCCAGGGCTACGGCCTCGCGACCGTCCCTCGCCCCGACGACCACCCCTCGCCGCCGCCGCCGTCCTCTGATTCGATGGACACCATCACCGCCCACATCTGGCAGGAGTTGATGGCCGCCAACGCCCGTCTATATCAAGAAATTGAGCAGCGCAAGGATATCGAAACCCAACTGCGCCGATCCGAAACTATGCTGCGCAGTGCCCAGCGAGTGGCCCACATTGGCTGCTGGGAAGCCGACGCCCAAACCGGAGAAACCTACTGGACGGAGGAGCTGTTCCATATCCACGGCCTCGCCCCCAACCAGCCCGCCCCCAACGCCGAACAAGTGTTGGCCTACATCTATCCCGATGACCTGGCCATTCACCACGAGAAAATCGTCATTCCAGCCACACGGGGAGAAACCTTTGAGGTCAATCTACGAATTCTGCGTGCCGATGGCGATGTGCGCTACGTAAACGTTCGGGGTGGCCCTATTTTCGATGAAGCGGGCAACCTGGTAAGACTGATTGGCACCACCTTCGACATCACCCGCTGGGTCACAGACCCCGCCACCCTTCCCTAACGCCTAGACGGCTGAGCCTAGCGAGCCCGATCCCGTTTGAGGGTCAAGGCCATCAGCGTATTGTGGGTACCGCGTTCTTCCTCACCCTCGGCGGGGCGGCGTTGGGTAAAGGTGCCATCGGTGGCCATGTCCCAGGCTTGGCGGTTGTCGGCTAGGGCAATCTGCAAAATATTCTGCAATTCCTTCACCAGCGTCGGATCTTCCACGGGGGTGATGGCCTCCACCCGGCGATCCAGGTTACGGGTCATCCAATCGGCGCTGCCAATGTAGTATTCCGGCTGGCCATCGTTGTAGAAGTAGAAGATGCGCGAGTGTTCCAAAAAGCGACCGATCACGCTCACCACCCGAATATTTTCGCTGACTCCAGGAATACCGGGACGCAGACAACAAATGCCGCGAATAATGAGGTCGATTTCCACTCCCGCCTGGGAGGCTTCGTAGAGCAGCCGAATGATTCTTCCGTCCACTAGGGAATTCATTTTGGCAATCATTTTGCCCGGTTTACCACTGCGGGCGAGATCGATTTCGCGGCGAATTAACCCTTCCATTCGATCACGCAGGGTTAGGGGAGCTACCAGCAATTTTCGGTAGGCTTGCTGTCGGGAATATCCCGTCAAGAAATTAAACAAATCGCTGAGATCGGCACCCAATTCATCCTGACAACTGAATAAGCCTAAATCAGTATAGAGACTCGATGTCTTGGGATTGTAGTTGCCTGTGCCAATGTGGACGTAGCGACGAATTTCGTTCCCTTCTTCCCGCACCACTAGGGTGGTTTTGGTGTGGGTTTTTAGCCCCACTACACCGTAGACCACATGCACTCCGGCATCCTCTAGGCGCTTGGCCCAGACGATATTATTGGCCTCATCAAAACGGGCTTTGAGTTCTACTAAGGCCACTACCTGTTTGCGATTGGCCGCCGCGTTAATCAATGCCTTCACAATCGGGGAATCCCCAGAGGTGCGGTAGAGGGTGATTTTGATGGCCAGCACCTTGGGATCGTTGGCGGCTTGGGTAATGAATTCCTGTACTGAGGCTTGAAAGGATTCGTAGGGATGATGCACCAAAATATCCCCCTGGCGAATGGCCGCAAAGATATTAGGAGCCTGTTCCGCATAACCATCTTCCTCCACCTCAATCACGGGTTTGAGGCGGGGTGGGGTGAGGGCCGTCCAGGGGGTATCCTTCAGTTCCGGCAGCGGCAGGGAAAGGAAGAAAAAGAGATCCTTCAGGCTCAACATGCCGTCAATGTCGTAGACCCGATCATCACTGACTTCCAGTTCCCGCATGAGTCCCTGGCGCAGATCGTCGGGCATACTTTGCTCAATTTCTAGGCGGCAAATAAAGCCCTCTAGCCGCCGCTTACTAATTTCCTGTTCAATGGCAATTAGCAGGTCATCGGCCTCATCTTCCAGCACCGGAAAATCCGCATCGCGGGTAATGCGAAAGGCATGATGTCCGGCAATGGTCATGCCGGGGAACAAGGCGTCTAGGTTCTCAGAAATGATCTGCTCTAGGGGCACCCCTACCCACACGCAATCCTTCCCTTGGTAGTGGCACAGGGCATCCGGCATCCCCACAAATCGAGGCAAGTTGCTGGGCACCTTCACCCGCGCAAATCGTTCGTTGCCATCTTCGGGGTTCACCACCCGCACCGCCAGGTTTAGGCTCAGGTTCGACATGCGGGGAAAGGGGTGGGACGGATCCACGCTGAGGGGGGTGAGCACCGGGAAAATGCGTTTTTCGTAGTATTCCCGCAGAAATTGCTGCTGGTCAGCACTGAGATCGGCATAGTTCAGCAAGTAAACCCCGTGCTGGGTGAGGGCGGGGCGCAATTCTTGCTCGAAGGTACGGTGCTGAAGGGCGACCTTTTCCAATAAATGCGCCCGCATGGCGACGAGTTGCTTCTTGGGCGACAGGGCATCGGGGGTTTTGGGATGCACATCGGCATCAATTTGCTCCATGACGCCGGAAATGCGCACCATGAAAAATTCGTCGAGGTTGGAGCTATAAATGGCCAAAAACTTCAGCCGCTCGATCAGGGGTGTGCGCGGATCTAGGGCTTCGTGGAGCACCCGTTCATTAAAGTCCAGCCAGCTGAGTTCGCGGTTAACGTAGTACTGGGGGTCGGCCAAGTTGATATCTGTCGAGATATCTGCCGAGGGTTTTCCGGTCTCTGCCACGCTATCGTTTGCCTTCGCCTTCGCCATTGCCTGCTCACTGGAATCTATGGGCTGCATTGTAGCCCCCAAATCTAAACCTTGGGTTAAGGGCTGATCTAGCTCAGGTCGCCAGACCGTAGCCCAGGTGACAGAAGGATTTGGCCGATTCGCTCCACAAAGTCCGTAGAATCATCGTGGGGCGTTGCACACTAGTGATAATCTGAATGATGGCGCTTTGGAATGTAACAGTGACATAGAAGCCGCCAAACTAGCTGATCATACGGAATAGGCGCAAGCATGGTCACCACAGCAGAAAAAACAGTTGGCTACATTACTCAGATTATTGGCCCCGTTGTGGACATCAAGTTCGCAAGCGGTCAATTGCCCAAAATTTATAATGCTCTAAAAATTCAAGGCACCAACCCCGCCGGGGCCGAGGTTTCCGTTACCTGCGAAGTGCAACAGCTTCTCGGTGACTCCCAGGTGCGAGCCGTATCCATGAGTTCCACCGATGGCCTCACCCGTGGCATGGAAGTGGTCGATACCGGGGCACCCATCAGCGTGCCCGTGGGTACTGCCACCCTGGGCCGTATTTTTAACGTGCTAGGTGAGCCTGTAGACGAAAAAGGCCCCGTTAACAACGAAGCGACCTCCCCCATCCACCGGGCCGCTCCCAAGCTGACCGACCTGGAAACCAAGCCCACCGTGTTTGAAACGGGCATCAAGGTGATCGACCTGCTAGCTCCCTACCGTCAGGGCGGTAAGGTGGGTCTGTTCGGTGGTGCTGGCGTGGGCAAAACCGTATTGATTCAGGAACTCATTAACAACATCGCTAAGGAACACGGTGGTGTATCCGTGTTTGGCGGTGTGGGCGAACGTACCCGCGAAGGGAACGACCTCTACAACGAATTCATCGAATCCGGCGTGATCAACGCCGACGACCTGAGCAAGTCTAAAGTGGCTCTGGTCTATGGTCAGATGAACGAGCCCCCCGGTGCCCGGATGCGCGTGGGTCTGTCGGCGCTCACCATGGCCGAATACTTCCGGGATGTGAACAAGCAGGACGTGCTGCTGTTCATCGACAACATCTTCCGCTTTGTGCAGGCGGGTTCTGAGGTGTCTGCACTGCTGGGCCGGATGCCCTCTGCTGTGGGTTACCAGCCCACCCTGGGTACCGAAGTGGGCGACCTACAAGAGCGCATCACCTCCACCCACGAAGGCTCCATCACCTCTATCCAAGCGGTGTACGTGCCTGCGGATGACTTGACTGATCCCGCCCCCGCCGTCACCTTCGCCCACTTGGATGCCACCACGGTGCTGTCCCGAAACCTGGCCTCCAAGGGCATCTACCCCGCTGTGGATCCCCTGGATTCCGCCTCCACCATGCTGCAACCCAGCATCGTCGGTGAAGCGCACTACAAGACCGCCCGCGCAGTGCAATCCACCCTCCAGCGCTACAAAGAGCTGCAAGACATCATCGCCATTCTGGGCTTGGATGAACTGTCTGAGGATGACCGCCAGACCGTGGCCCGCGCCCGTAAGATCGAGCGTTTCCTGTCCCAGCCCTTCTTTGTGGCTGAGGTGTTCACCGGGATGTCCGGTAAGTACGTCACCCTGGAAGACAGCATCAAGGGGTTCAATATGATCCTCGCTGGCGAACTGGATGAGGTGCCTGAGCAGTGCTTCTACCTCAAGGGCGGGATCGAAGAAGTGATTGCTGCCGCTGAAAAGCTGAAAGCTGAGAGCTAGACCCTCTCCCTTGGGGCAGATTTCGCCAAGCAACAAGATCGCCCTCACCCTAAATCCCTCTCCCAAGTTGGGAGAGGGACTTTGAAGGACTTCCGGCTCCCCTCTCCCTCCTGGGAGAGGGGCTGGGGGTGAGGGCCATCCTAGACTAGAGCGTCTTTGCCTTCCCCTTTTTCGATCATCCACCTCATTTGCACTATTGCCATGGCCTTAACCGTTCGCGTGATTGCCCCAGACAAAACCGTCTGGGATTCCGAAGCTGAGGAGGTCATCCTGCCCAGCACCACGGGTCAGCTCGGCATTTTGGCTGGCCACGCCCCGCTGATGACCGCGCTGGATATCGGCGTGATGCGGGTGCGCTCTGATAAAACCTGGGTGCCCATCGCCCTTATGGGTGGGTTCGCCGAGGTTGATACCAACGAAGTCACCATCCTCGTCAACGGCGCTGAGCGCGGCGAGAATATTGACCTCAATACCGCCCGCACTGCCTTTGAAGAGGCTGAAGCCCGCCTTAGTCAAGTCAAGGACGACGACAAGCAGGCCGTCATCCAAGCTCGTCAAGCTGTTAAACGTGCCCGTGCCAAACTTCAGGCCGCTGAAGGGATCAAGTAGGCGACGGTTTTTCTGAAGGTGAAACCCGCCCAATATCCAACAAAAAAGAACCTCATCGTTGATGGGGTTCTTTTTTAGAAGGCTATGGTAACTAACGCCGAGCGCTAATCATCCCAAATCACGAACTACCCGTAAAGGTAATTTCGGGGAAGCGAATTTGAGCATCCGTCAAGGATTTACCCTTGCCCTCTTCCTGCCAGTAGTTGATGATTTCCGTGGCTTTGTTCAGGATTTCAACCCGTTCTTCTTCTTCGATCCAGGGCTTACTTTCCAGTTCGGTTTTCATTTGTTCCCAGGCATCGTTGCGCGGCCAGAAGAAGTAGGACGTAAGCGGACTGGTGCCCTTACCCACAACCTGATCAACCGCTAGCGCCACGTCATTTTCGAGCCAGAGTACTTTTAAGACAAATCTGGACAACTAGACCTCCGCCGCAACTGAAAAATACTACAGTCTATAATCTTACCACTTTAACCCTGACCTCTAGACGAATCTGCCCCGGTTATGACTGCATTTCCTCACACCACAGCCATTCTCGTCTTTGATATCGACGGTGTACTGCGCGATGTGGGCAATTCCTACCGTCGCGCCCTAGCCGATACCGTGGAGCAATTTACCCAGGGCGGCTATCGACCCACCCCAGAGGACATCGACACCCTCAAGGGGGAAGGAATTTGGAACAACGACTGGGAGGGGTCTCAGGAATTGATCCTGAGATATTTTGAGGGCCAGGGGCAATCCCGCGATCAAGTCCCCATCACCTACGACGAGATTGTGGCCTTTTTCCAAAGCCGCTACCGTGGCCCGAATCAAGGGGAAAATGACCAGTGGACGGGCTATATCACCCAAGAGCCGCTGCTGGTAGGCAAGGATTACTTTGATCAACTCACCGCCGATGGCGTTCCCTGGGGCTTTTTCAGCGGGGCCACCCGTGGGTCGGCCCGCTATGTGCTGGAGCGGCGGCTGGGCTTAACATCACCCGTGCTGATTGCCATGGAGGATGCCCCTGGAAAACCCGATCCAATCGGGTTATTCGAGGTGGTGGATCACCTGACGAAACAGCACCAGCTTTCCCCCGATCTGCCCGTCCTCTACGCTGGGGATACCGTCGCGGATATGCAAACCCTGGGCTATGCCGAAACCCAGCGTCCCCAGCGGCGATGGATTGGGGTTGGGGTACTGCCACCCCATGTCACCGCCATCGGGGGCGACTATGCCCAGTCCTACCGCGACAGTCTTACGAAGGCTGGAGCAGCGGTGGTGGTCGATGCCATCACCCAACTGACCGCTCAGACCATCCAGTCCCTCCGCTAGTTTTCCCCACCCCTTCACCCCTTCACCCCTTCCATCACGCCCCTTTCACGACCATGACCACCGATCCCCGTTCCCAGGCCCAGACCGAATATGCCCAGGGCCAAGCCGCCTTTGAGCATGGCGACTATCGGCAGGCGGTGGCTTACTTTGAGGCGGGGGTGAAACTGGCTAAGGCGACCACTCCCTTAGGCGGGGAAATTCAGGTGTGGTTGGTGAATGCCTACAATGCCATTGGTCGAGATCGAGAGGCGGAAGCCCTCTGCGAAACCCTTACCCGCCACCCCGATTTGGAGGTGCGCAAGCAGGCCAAGAATTTGCTGTATATTCTGCAAGCGCCCCAACTGCGGCGACCGGGCAACTGGATGAGCCAAATTCCTGACCTGGGTGCTCTGGAGGAGAGCAATCTGTCCGGCGGTGGCCTGTCTATGGTGCAACTGCGTTCAGCCTCTAAGCGATCTCCCAAACCAGAACCGGAACCGCTGGATCCCAGCCAGATCAACACTCGCGACAATGGCTTTCTGTGGTTGGCCCTGGGGTTTGTGGGACTAGTGCTAGGGGGGCTGCTGTGGCTGAGTTGAGTTGTCCCTAGGGCATCACCCTCGTCGCCCAGGCTGGCCCATCAATGGACTGGCCCAATGTGGCACAATTAACGGGTTAAAGGGTCTGGGGTTAGGCAGCAATGACCAAGTTTGTATTTGTCACGGGTGGCGTGGTTTCGAGTATTGGCAAGGGCATTGTGGCCGCCAGTTTGGGGCGGCTACTAAAGTCGCGGGATTATTCCGTGTCCATCCTCAAGCTTGACCCCTACCTGAACGTAGACCCCGGTACCATGAGCCCCTTCCAGCATGGGGAGGTGTTTGTGACCGAAGATGGAGCCGAAACCGACCTCGATCTTGGCCACTACGAGCGCTTCACCGATACGGCCATGTCGCGGCTGAATAGCGTTACCACAGGGTCGATCTACCAGGCGGTGATCAACCGAGAGCGGCGGGGCGACTACCAGGGCGGCACCGTGCAGGTCATCCCCCACATCACCAACGAAATTAAGGATCGGGTGCATCGGGTGGCCCGCAACACCAACCCCGACGTGGTGATTACGGAAATCGGCGGCACCGTCGGCGATATCGAATCCCTCCCCTTCCTCGAAGCTATCCGCCAGTTTCGTAAGGACGTGGGGCGGCAGGATGTGCTGTATATGCATGTGACGTTGATTCCCTGGATTCCCTCGGCGGGGGAACTGAAGACCAAACCCACCCAGCACTCGGTGAAGGAACTGCGATCCATCGGCATCCAGCCGGATATTTTGGTCTGCCGTTGCCAGGTGCCGCTGCCAGAACCCATGAAGGAGAAAATCTCCGAGTTTTGCGATGTCTCGGTGGAATCTGTGGTCACCTGCCAGGATGCCAGCAGCATCTACGAAGTGCCCCTCAACTTAGAGCGGGAAGGGTTGGCGGCACAGGCGCTGAAGATTCTAGCCATGGAGCCCCGCCAGCCTCACTTGTCCACCTGGGAGGCCATTGTTAACGGCCTTTCTAGCTCCAGTCGGCCCTTGAATGTCGCCATCGTCGGCAAGTATGTCAGCCTCAGCGATGCCTACCTTTCGGTGGTGGAAGCTCTGCGCCATGCTGCCATTGCCCACCAGGCCGCCCTCAATGTCCACTGGGTGAACTCCGAAGACATTGAAGCCAACGGAGCCGCCACCTATCTGAGCCAGATGGACGGCGTCGTCGTGCCCGGTGGCTTTGGCACCCGTGGGGTCAACGGCAAAATCCAGGCCATTCAGTATGTGCGGGAGCAGGGCATTCCCTTCCTGGGGCTGTGTTTGGGAATGCAGTGCTCGGTGGTGGAATGGGCGCGGAATGTGGCCCACCTGGACAACGCTGATAGCTCCGAATTTCACCCCGACACCCCCAACCCGGTGATTAGCCTGCTGCCAGAACAGCAGGACGTGGTAGATCTGGGCGGCACCATGCGGTTGGGCCTATATCCCTGCCGCCTTGCCCCCAACACCCTAGCCAGCCGACTCTATGGCGATGAGGTCGTCTACGAACGCCACCGCCACCGCTACGAGTTCAACAATGCCTACCGCAACCTGTTCCTAGAATCGGGCTACCAGGTCAGTGGCACTTCCCCCGATGGTCGTCTGGTGGAAATCGTAGAATTGCCCAGCCATCCCTTCTTCATCGCCAGCCAGTTTCACCCGGAGTTTAAGTCTCGCCCTAGCACCCCTCACCCGCTGTTCTTGGGGTTAGTCAGCGCGGCCCTAGGTCAGTCGGAACCCGCCCCACCCTCCGCGATGGAATTGGGCACCGCCATAGAAGCCTAGCGCCATCCCAGGACACCCGAACTACAATAAAAACAGTTTGCCCGTGGGAGATGTCTATGGCCATTGCCCCATCCCAGCCCGCCCTCTCTCTGCCCGATCACACCCAACTGCCAGAGACCGATGGTACGTTTGTGAAAAATTTTCAGGAGCACCCCCAAAGCCTGCTACTGACCGACTCCATCCGCCCAACCCTGGACGCGCTGCACCCCGATGGTCAGTACGCCATTGGCCAAGATAGCGGTATCTACTGGCGGTTAACCGATCCCCCAGAGCGCGGAGCCGAAGCCCCCGACTGGTTTTATGTGCCCCATGTTCCGCCCCAGCTAGACGGCAAAATGCGCCGTTCCTACGTGCTGTGGAAGGAAATCGTTGCGCCGCTGATTGTGATTGAGTTTGTCTCCGGGGATGGATCCGAGGAACGGGACGCCACCTCGCCCCTAGGAGATCCCAGCGCCAAGGCGGGCAAATTCTGGGTCTACGAGCAGGCGATTCGGGTGCCCTTCTACGCCATCTACGAGGTGGAAAAATCCGCCGTGGAGGTCTATGAACTCATCGGCAACCACTATCAGCGCTGCACCCCCAACGAACGCGGCCACTACCCCATTCCGCCCATGGGCGTCGAACTCGGCATTTGGCAGGGGCAATACATCAACCAAACCCTGCCCTGGTTGCGTTGGTGGGATGATCAGGGCAACCTGCTGCTGTGCGGTGACGAACGAGCCACCCTAGAACAACAAAGGGCGAATTTTGAGCGGGAACGGGCTGAACAGGAGCACGAACGGGCCGAGCGCCTAGCCGAACGATTGCGCCAGTTGGGGGTTGACCCTAACGATCTCTAGGGACTGACGTTAGGGATTGCCCCTAAGAACTGGCTAGATTTCGCGGCCAATGGAATCGCCAAACTGTTATTATCGCTGGGTGTTGTGTCGGGGAATTCCTCAACACGGCAGCTCCCTGGCTGGTGTTGAGTGTTACCTGGGCTGGGAGAACATTATGATGGCCAGGATGGTTCATGACCTACGATATTGCCTTTGCCCTGAATAAAGGAATTGTGGTAGCTCTGCTCACGGCGATGAACTCCGTGGCAAGCAACACGGCGACCCCAGAAAAGCTCCGGTTTAACATCACCGTTCCACCCGATGAAGTCGCATTCTTTGAAGAGAAAATCACCGCTGTTTTTCTACAGCCAACCTTTACCTGGCGCGTCTATCCCTTCACTCCGCCCCAGTTTATGGCCGATTATATCCATGCCAAGTATGAGCCGATGACGCCCACTCGGCGGGTGTCGCGCTACATGCAGTATGCCCGGATGTTTTTGAAGGATATTTTCCCTGATGTCAGCAAAGTGCTGTATTTAGATGCCGATGTAGTCGTCATTGGTGATGTGGCTACCCTGTTTGAAACCGTGCAATTCAGCCCCGAACGCTACTTTGCCGCAGTGCCCCATTTCTACCCCGCCATTTTTCAATTTGGCAATCCCTTCAAGGCTATTCAGGAAATGTTGGCCTTTAAGCAATCCTTCAACAGCGGCGTATTGTTTACCAATTACACCTACTGGAACGAAGAGACAGATCGCATCTTCCACGACTACCTAGACTGGGATGCCTCCTGCAAATACGGAATGTTAAACCGGGGGGATGAAACCTTGCTGAATGTGATGTTTAAGGACTACATTCAGCTCGACCGCAGTTGGAACCGCTGTGGCTATGGCAATATGCAATTTGTCGCCAAGGTGTTGAAAAAACCCCTCGATCAAATCAATGTCATCCACTGGAGCGGTGGCCACCACAAGCCCTGGAAAAACCCCGCCATTGTCTACGGCGACATTTGGCAAAAGTACGCCCCAGCGGTGGGCCTTGTATAGGCTGAGACTGGTATTGGGCTGATATATAGCGGTTCTCGCTTCAGGGAGGTACAAGCTTGCTTCGCTTCAGATCCCCCGGTTTATGGCTTTAGAAGATTCACCTTCCCCCTTCATAAGGGGGGCTGGGGGGATCTTAGCGGTGTACTTCATTCGAGTGAAACCCGCCATCGCCCGTCCATGGTGGATGAAGTCCATACAACCGATGAACAAGGGGCTTAAGCCTATGCCAACGAACAAAGCATCCAAGCTCAGCCCTCAGCCCCTTCTCCCCTTCTCTCTCGGGGAGAAGGGGAGCCAGATTCAGAACCCCTCTCCCCGATGGAGAGGGGCAGGGGGGAGGGCCAAGGGCCATGGTAAATGGATAGTTATTTCTATGGAACACTCTAATTTCCTTGCCTGTGTCGCATCTTACTGAAATTCGCGATATCCATGCTTGACCAAACTCAGACGCCGCTACTCACTAGTCTCAAAGCCTGTGCCCAGCGGCCCCATGCAGCGTTTTATACCCCCGGACATAAGCGAGGGCAGGGCGCTCCAGCCTGTTTGCGGGAACTGCTGGGGAATGAAGCCTTGCGGGCTGACCTGCCAGAACTAGCAGAACTGGATAATCTGTTTACGCCGGAGGGCGTCATTTTAGAGGCCCAAATCCTCGCGGCGGAGGCTTTTGGGGCAGAGCAAACCTGGTTTTTGGCCAATGGTTCCACCTGCGGCCTAGAGGCAGCGATTTTGGCTGTCTGCAATCCGGGGGACAAAATCATCGTGCCGCGCAATGTCCATCGATCTGTGGTGGCGGGGCTGGTACTGGCGGGGGCTCGGCCCGTGTTTGTGGAGCCAGACAATGCCCCCGATCTGGGTTTGGCCCTGGGGGTGAAGGCCGAAACCGTTGCCATGGCCCTATCCCACCATCCCGATGTACGGGCGGTGCTGGTGGTGTCCCCCACCTACCACGGTATTAGTTCAGACCTGGAGGCCATCGCCGATCTAGCCCATGCCCACGGCCTGCCACTGCTGGTAGACGAAGCCCACGGCCCCCACTTTGTCTTTCATCCCCACCTGCCCACCCCGGCCCTGCGCCAAGGATCCGATCTGGTGGTGCAGTCTACCCACAAGGTGCTTGCTGCCCTCAGCCAAGCCTCCATGCTCCATGTACAGGGTGATCGGGTTGACCGAGATCGGCTTCAGGCGGCGCTTCAGATCACCCAATCCACCAGCCCCAACTATCTGCTGCTGGCCTCCCTGGATGCGGCCCGCCACCAGATGGCCACCGAGGGCGAGGCGTTGTTATCTCAAACCCTGGCCCTGGCCCAAACCCTGCGAGACCAACTCACCCAAATGCCCGGTCTGCGGGTGGTGGCCCCCTCCGATATCACCCACTATGCCAGCGTCCGAGATCTAGACCTTACCCGCATTACCCTTGATGTGGCGGCGCTAGGCATGACGGGCTTGGAGGCTGACACCATCCTCAACGACACCCTAGGCGTGACGGTGGAACTGGCGGAACTGCGCCACCTGACCCTGGTGGTTAGCCTGGGGAATACTCCGGCGGATGGAGAACGGTGCATGGAAGGATTTCGGCAGGTTGTGGCCCAAGGTCGCCCGGTTCCCCTAGCCTTGCCCCCCGTGCGGTCGTCTACCCAGTGCCCCGTGACCCTGCCACCGATGTCGCCGCGAGATGCCTTCTTTGCCGCCACCACCACCCTAGCTGCCACCGATGCCCTAGGCTATCTCAGTGCCGAAACCCTATCCCCCTACCCCCCCGGCATCCCTGTCATGATGGCCGGGGAGGTGATTACCGCTGAGGCCATCGCTCACCTCAACACCGTTGCCCAGCAGGGAGGCTATATCACCGGGGCCAGCGATCCTACCCTCGTAACCCTGAAGGTGATCCAAACACCAACAAAAACACCGTAGGACGGGGATCCTACTTGCCACGAAGACCGCTCCAAAAATAGAGGCAATCGACTTTACCAACCCCGACCACAACGACTTCCTCACCGTGCGCGAACGGTGAATTCAGGAGCCAATCTATTGCTGCCGCCCCGATCTAGACTGCCTCCGAGTCCTCATCCCCGGACTGCCCTGGAATGAGGACTCGGAGGCGGAATTGGAAAGCCTCTCGAAGGTAGTGTATTTACAGGTGTTCTAGCAGGACGAAAGCCCAGCACACCAAGGGTATTGAGCGGCGACTCACCATGAATCTGTTTGACCACAACCGCCAAGCCCAGGTGGATCGGGAAGTTGCGGAGCGGTACTAGACTGGCCTGCCTGGGTATCATACATAGGTCTGCGCACTGTGTTTTAGGGTGTCATGCCCAGTGACCGATAGGCGGCCATCCCCTGGGCAATCGACTCCGGTATCCCCACGAACGGCCACATAGTCAGGTCTCACGCTGATATTGCAGCCCGGAGACTGATTAGGACAAAATAGGGATGTTGTTTCCGCCCCTGAACCCCGATGCCTGCCCCCTACAGTGTGGATTTAAGAGTAAAGGCCGTTGCCGCAGTTGACCGAGGTGAGCGCAAGAGCCACGTCGCTCGTGTCTTGCAGATCAGTCGCAATACGTT
>NZ_JACJRS010000075.1 GCF_014697375.1 Phormidium sp. FACHB-1136 | reverse complement strand
CTCCAGGCCCTTCAACAGCGGGTGGAGGAGGAACTCGCCCGTCTAACCCCGGAGCAAGTGCAGTCCATCACGGGGTATGACTTCATTCTTGATGCCCTACTCCAAGCTGAATTCCAGAAAGCAGCCTGAATTATGCTCAACTTCATTTTGTATTGGTATTAGAAGTCATTGATAAAGAGCCTCAAGATTACGGTTATGCGTTTGGGACATGGACCGCCGAGAGATTGGCATCTCATCTTGAGAAAGAGACGGGAATAAAGTTGAGCGGTAGTCAAGTCCGACGGATATTAGTCAAAAAAAATATGTATATATCTGGTCAAAGTATAGCCTTGAGGCCAAGCAAGATCCGGAACAGAGAAAGCTCTTTAAGGCCAAGTTAGAAGAGTATATTCGCATTGCGAAGGAGACCCCAGATCGGCTTCAGATATGGTTTTGGGACGAAGCTGGATTTAGTTTGAGAGTGAGGAGAGGAAAAACCTGGACAAAGAAAGGGAAACGAAAAAAGGCTTCAGGAGAAAGGAGAAAAGGACGCTTCAGTGTGATGGGAGGAGTGCGTCTTTCGGATAAGAAGCGCATTGTTGATTTTATCAGTAAGGGAACTGGTGATAGCTTTTTCAGTGTCCTCCATGGATTCTACGAAGAAGTGAAACAGGAATGGGTTGGAGGAGGTAGACGGATTGAAGACTTTGAGCAGGATGGCCCTAAGATTCTTATCATTTTAGACAATGCAAGTATTCATAAAAAGGCAGAGATTCTAGAGAAGATAGCGAAGGAGATGCCCAACATTGTTTTAGAATTTCTGCCACCCTACAGTCCGGACTATAATTTAATCGAGTTAGTTTGGCACTCTGCAAAGGAATTCATTGCCAATCGTCTATTTGAGTCGATTGAGGATCTAGAAGCGCTTGTTCATAACCTGTTGAACGAAGGACAGCTTGTCATCAACTGGGATCGCAAGATCAAAAATAAAGGAAACACAGTCAATGCAATTTAAATGCATATCAGCTTATCAGTAAGTCAATGTACTCATCCGTTGCCTTATGATAGTTGCCTTTCATTCGGTCATCGATCAAACTATCTAACTTGCTCGGATCTCCATGGGTGCTCCAGTAGGCCACCTTCCGCAAGGAGCATCCGATTAAGTCCGCGATCTCTTGCTGAGTCCTGCCGTCATTGCGCAGTAGTAGTATTAGAATGCGCTCTCGAATGTCAGGGTGTTCATGGAACTTCAACTGCTTCTGAAGCTCTTGCTTTTCCTCTGACGTTAGATAGTTCATGACTCCCATGACTTATTCCATAATTTTAATGTATTATACGCAGTCTAGATGACTAACAGCTTAGCCTGCATTAAGCAATACCCATACCCAAGCAGTTCCCTCAGCACCATAACGAGGAACGACAAATAAAATAGCTGGAGCGATTAGTGCTACAGCAACAGTATTAACTTTGACGGTCAGGCTAGTCCCAGGGCCATTTCATTCCCAAGGGGGCCGAAAGATGGTAGAGTTTCAGGCGCATTCCAAGGTCTCTAGCAATGCTTACTGGTAGGGAAAACTCCTGAAAGGCCTACTCTATCTAGAGTCTCATTTGAGACGGCAGGGTTTCGAGAAAGGGCATGATGATGGGACGCTAAAAGCTACCAAACCCATTCGTGTCCCCGTCTCATGCCCCCCTTGCATCTTCAACTGTTTGACCAACTCCGTCAATGGATCACGCCGGCTGACCAACGCCACCTGAGCGGATTTGCGGAGATTATGGCCGCTATCCTGTTGTCTCAAAGCGCTTGCCTGAGTCGATGGATTCCCAACCTCAGCCATCGAGACTGTAGCGCTCGGAGTCACCTGGAACGGCTCAGCTACTTTGTCCATAACCCTCGGATTACGGCCTCCATCTTCTATGAACCGATGCTGAGGCACGTGCTGGAGCCCTTATCCGGTTCTGCCCTGGAACTGACCCTAGATACCAGCGTGCTCTGGGATAAATTTTGCCTGATTGAAGTCTGCTTGGTGTGGGGTGGACGATCCATGACCCTGTCTCAAGTCGTCCTCGAACATGGCAGCGCCACGGTGGGCTTTGAGCACTATCGCCCGGTGTTAGAGCAGGCGTTAGCCTTGATCCCGGCCCGATGTTCCGTCAGCATCCTGGCCGACCGAGGATTCTTACACCATGACTTGATTCAGTGGGCCAACACCGGCCACTGGTCATGGGCGGTGCGCGGTAAGGTCGATACTACCATTACCCTGGCCTCTGGACGGGCTCAACCGGCTCAAGCATTTTGTCCACTCTCCGGCGAAGCCAGGCTGGTTCCTCACGTCACGGTTCTCGACGACATTCCCGCCCATCTAGCCGTCGCTCATCTGCCGCAGGCCCAAGAACCTTGGATTGTCCTCAGTGACCAACCTCCGTCGGTGCAAAGCTTTGCTCGCTATGGGCGACGATTCGGGGGCATAGAACCCCATTTCAAAGATTACAAGTCCGCCGCGTTTCATCTCTTAGACACCCATCTCCGGGATGCCCAGGCCTTGACCGGCTTGGTCATGCTCCTCGATTGCGCCATGCTCCTCGCCCTGGTGTTCGGCCTGATCCTGGTTCAATGGGGCCAGCGAAACCTGATTGACTGGCACCCTCAGCGGGGATTGAGTTTTCTGCAACTCGGGCTACGGGCCGTCAGACGATGGTTCCACCGAGGAGAGGCGATACCTCAACTCATTCCATCAACCGCCAAAAGTCCTCCTACCGCTTATGCGTCTAAACGAAAACATGAAGACTTGGACTGTCGAATTGAGTTTTCCAGGGTTGTCACACTGGCCACGTGACCGACCTTCCCATGAGACCATCCTTGAAGCCCCACCCAAAATAGGCTGGAAAAACTACTGTCTCACATGAGACTGATAAAAGTTTTGGTAGTCCTATTTCGTACAGGCTAGAGAATAATCAGGCGACCCTAGAGACCTTACGGCAGTAGATTGCTGTTTTTGGCTGTTTTTTCTCTGACCCGTAGATTAATGCACTACCAAAGTTTTCTGCACCAATAAGGCCTGGATGATTCACGCAGTTTCAACGGATGTTTAGGTTGTAACAACTGACAAGCGATGACCCCAAATGCTCTTGCTTACGCTGCTCTGGTTGCGGCGGGCAACGCCACGAGATCGGCGAGTTCGGCTAGGGTTTGTGGGGAAAGGCTGGGCTGGGTGGGTTGCAATTGAATATTGGGAACGCCGCCCATGAGTTGAAAGGCCCGTTGTAGGGTGCGGTCTCGCCAGATATCGGGCTGGGGCGAATGTTTGATACCCTCGGCGCTGAAGCTTTGTTTCCAGCCGCCCAGCATTCCGGCCACGACACGGTTGGCCAGGTTGGCGACGATTTTGCTGCTGCTGGGATCGGTTAAGCCCTGTTTGTTGATCCAGGGGGATTGCCGCCAGTGGGGGATCAACCAGGCCAGGGAAGCCATATCGTGGGCCACCACAGAACGGGAAGCGATCACCAAACCCTGGGGTGGGGCGACGACATGGCCGAGATCGGGGCCAAAGGTGGCCAGTACCTTGTCGGCGGCGGTGATGACGAGGCGCTGCTTTTGCAACAGGGTGGGTACGGTGTTGGCCTCGGCGGTTTTTTCCTGGATGGTTTTGGCGTCGTGGTGGTATTCCAGGCGGGTGTCGTAGCGCATGTAGCCCACCACTGACTTGAGGCCGAGGGTGTTTCCCAGCAGGGCGTGGCGGCTACAGCGGGGCATGGAAATAATATGATCCACCTCCCGCAGCACGTTGGGCAGGGTGATGCCTCCCCGCCAGTGGGAACCGGGGGCGGGTGTTTCTTCGTAGAAGCTGTCCCAGCCTGCCTCTTCAAAGAAGGCCCACTCGGCCCCGGCTTCCAGCACAGGATTGAACAGCCCTGCGCTCTTGGCTAACTCACGACTACTGCCCTTGCAGCCCTCTGGTCGCTGATCCAGATGGCCCACGCCGCTCATGTCGCCCACGATTATCCGCCCTGCACCCTTTTCCCTCAGCAGACGCACCATGCTGGCAATGGCCAGGGGGCTGGTGGTGGAGGGGTAGGGCTTGCCGGAGTTGATCACGGGCTTGATGAACACGGTGTCACCCGGTTGCAGCCAGTCCAGGGCGTCCACCGCTAGGGTAGCCTCGCGGATCGCCCGATCCATCTCCTGGGGGGAGGGATCCCGGTTGATGGGGGCCAAGCTGACCATTTCGCGCTGTTCGAGGGGGAGATTCATGGGGGGCTTCCATAGCGTCGGGCCTGGTTTTTTACCCTAGCATTTTTAGGTCAATGGCTGGGCCGATAAAAATCCCCAATTCCGAGGTAAATCGGCGTATTCAGGCCGATAATAGATAGAAATTCCAGACCGTTTAGGGCAGACGAACGTTGGGGGAAAGCCATCCTTCGCTTTGGGTACAAGCCTAGATCAAGCCCAGTACAGCGATGAATGGCCTCAATGTGGTGTGAGCGGATCTCTTCACACAAGATAAGAGAACCACCACAGGAAAGTAAAGTACTCCCCCAGAACATGCGTTTTCTGAATAGTGGAGCTGAGGGGCTACGCCTATAACCCGCCTAGCCCATACCGTTTCGCATGGTAATCACTAATGCTTCGCTGCTACAGAATGCTCTGGACAGGTTTTGACCACCAATAGTAGAAGCAGATTCTAGCGCTCTTCTGCAATGGCCTAACCAATGGAAAATCAGGGGTTTCGGTGGTGGTTCCAAACAGGATCTGAACCATAGGTCCATCATAGGGTTAACTTAAGGTTGAGCCCTGGTAAAGATTTGGGTGTTGCTTGCCATGTTCTTCAGGCATAGCATCAAGGAAATTTTTTTGTGCTGCAAAGAGACATTTTTTTGAGTATTTTTCATATCTTTTAGGACTGACTTAGATTTCCTAAATGTCTCTTCGAGAAAAGAATTTCACTTGACCCCTTGCCAAGCTTTTCAGGTGACCATAACTAATCAATTTCGGTATTAATCAACTTGTCATCCCTGAAGTTTGGCATCTGAGACTCAAAGCAACGCCACTGTACTTCTGACTCAGAGTGCTAGATCAGCTTGCTTTTTCGTTGAAAATACTAGCTCTGAAAAACTGGAGGAAAGTAATATCATGGATCCGACTCCTACGTTAGACAAAGATTTACCCAGCATCAGTCGCCGCCAGCAAATCATGGGTTGGATCTCGGTTCTTGTTCTTCTTTATCTGCTGATTGTTGCTGTTAGCGTCATCAGTCGAGGCTTTAGGGCTGCCGTGGGCGATGAGGCCGAAGAGTTATTCGCTTTTGCCACTAATCCTTTTCTGGGGCTTATGGTAGGGATTATGTCAACGGCCCTCGTTCAGTCCTCCAGCACCACGACCTCGATCATCGTTTCGCTGGTAGCGGGAGGGTTACCAGTCTCCATCGCCATCCCCATAATCATGGGCGCGAACCTAGGCACATCCGTCACGAATACCCTGGTTAGCCTAGGTCACATCGGTAATAAAAACGAGTTCAAACTTGCCTTCTCAGCCGCGACGGTGCTTGATTTATTCAACCTGCTAGCTGTAGTCATCTTTTTTCCCTTAGAACTCATGTTCGGGCTGCTCGAACGGCTTGCCAAAATTTCTGCGACTTTCTTCATAGGTGATGCGGATTTAAGTGTTGATAACCTTGATTTTGTAGGTGCGCTAGTGCGACCTTTAAGAGATTTAATTCGCACTATGACGAGTGCCCTTTTGCCTGATCCTTACGATGCTATTCTGCAAGTTTTAATTGGCATGGGTCTAATTTTCTTTTCCATATACTTTCTTGGCAAGGTATTAAAGCGGTTGATGGTTGGGAAGGCAAAGGAAATCATGAATACCGCGATTGGTCGAGGGCCAGTGTCTGGAATTTTGTCTGGCATCTTGATTACCATTCTCGTCCAATCGTCCTCAACCACAACGAGCCTGATGGTACCCCTAGCGGGATTGGGGATTTTAACGCTGGCCCAAATTTATCCATTTACTATCGGTGCCAATATTGGTACTACCGTAACTTCCTTACTAGCCGCTACCAGTGTGAGCGGGCCAACGGCATTGCCATCCTTACAGATTGCCATGGTACATTTGCTGTTTAATTTTTTGGCCTCTGTATTGATCTTCTTCGTGCCCTTCTTGTATCGCATTCCATTTTTAGGATCACAGTGGCTAGCAACGACTGCCTCCGAAAACAAACTGTGGGCTTTTGTCTATGTATTGGGCGTGTTCTTTGTGATTCCGGGTATCTTTTTAGGCGCATCCTTGCTGTTCGCTTGACCCATGGGCAAAATGAGGTGGCCATTGACCTGGATTAAACGCCACCTCATCCCAGCCACAGATCAATACCTGGAGGCATCATAAACTTGCGTTTTTTGAATAGTAGAGATGAGGGGAAAGCCCAAATTTATGTCGTTTTGTAGCAGAGTGTTGTTTGGCCTCTTCCTGGGGATGTAGCATCATCGCGCTAGCCATTTTCTCTATCCTTTCTCTGTACTTTGTCCGTACTGGTGAAGTGAACCATGCTTTCTCGGATTAAAACTGTCACCCTGTCCTGGGCCATCATCGTCGCCCTTGTCCTTCAGATGGCTGTGCCTCCGGCCCTAGCCCAGGAAACTCTGCCTCGCCCGGAGCCAACGTTTCAGGGCAAGGTTGGCATCACCTACCAAGATTCTCAGCCGGATACCGCCCTGTTTCAGGCCGCCAAAGCTCCCGATGGTGCCCCGAATGTGTTGCTGGTGCTGATTGACGATGCGGGTTTTGGTTCCGCCAGTACCTTCGGTGGCCCTATTTCTACGCCCACCTTTGATCGGTTAGCCGCCAACGGATTGCGCTACAACGCCTTCCACACCACGGCCCTCTGTTCGCCCACCCGTGCCGCGATTTTGACCGGGCGCAACCACCATTCCGTCGGGTCGGGCACGATTCAAGAACTGGCCACGGCCTATCCCGGCTATACGGGGCTGATTCCCCAAAGTACGGCGACCATCGGGCAAATTCTCCAGCGCAACGGCTATAGCACCGCCTGGTTTGGCAAAAACCACAATGTGCCCGACAACCAAACCACCAGCGTCGGCCCCTTTGATCGCTGGCCTAACGGGTTGGGCTTCGACTATTTCTATGGCTTCATCGGTGGCGAAACCGACCAGTGGTACCCCACCCTCTACGAGAACCAAAAACTCGTTGAAACCCTTCCCCTGCCCGAAGAGGGCTACAACCTCACCCACGACCTAGCCGACAAAACCATCGCCTGGATTAACCAATCGAAAACCACGGCACCGGATCGCCCCTTTTTCGCCTACTTTGCCCCCGGCGCAGCCCATGCCCCCCACCAGCCCCCGGCGGAATATGTGGCCAAGTACAAAGGCCAGTTTGACCAGGGCTGGGACAAGGTGCGGGAGGAAACCTTTGAGCGGCAGAAGCAATTGGGCGTGATTCCAGCCAACGCCGAACTCACCCCTCGGCCCGAATCGATGCCCGCCTGGGATAGCTTCAGCCCTGAGGATCAGAAAATTCTGGCCCGTCAGATGGAAACCTACGCCGGATTCCTCGACTACACCGACCAGGAAATTGGCCGCGTGGTAGACGCCATCGCCGACCTGGGCGAACTGGACAACACCCTGGTGATCTACATCAACGGCGACAACGGGGCCAGCGCCGAGGGCAGTTTGATCGGCAGTTGTAACGAGTTCCTGAACCTCAACGGCTACAACCTAACGATGGAGGACAACCGCCGCTGCTACGACATTTGGGGCGGCCCCGAAACCTCCCCCCACTATGCCGTGAGCTGGGCCTGGGCCATGGATAGCCCCTTCCAATGGACGAAGCAGGTGGCCTCCTACCTGGGCGGCATTCGTAACGGCATGGTGATCTCCTGGCCCGCCAAAATTAAGGAAAAGGGTGGCCTTCGGCCCCAGTTTAGCCATGTGATCGACATCGCCCCCACCATCCTGGAAGCCGCTGGCATCCCTGAGCCGGACATTTACAACGGCATCGCCCAAAAGCCCATGGAAGGCACCAGCCTGGTCTACACCTTTGGCCAGGGTGCGGCCACAACGCCGGAACGCCACACCATTCAATACTTTGAAATGCTGGGCCACCGCGCCCTCTACAAAGACGGCATGATGGCCTCGGCCTTCCACAACCGCCTGCCCTGGATTACCGCAGGCACCGTCCCCTTTGATACCGACAAGTGGGAACTGTTCGACCTCAGCCAAGACTTCACTCAGGCCAAGGATCTCTCGGCGGCACAGCCGGAGAAACTGAAGGAACTTCAGGATTTGTTCTTGGTGGAGGCCGAAAAGTACAACGTATTTCCGCTGGATGATCGCTTTGCCGAGCGGGCCGATGTGAACCTCCGACCCGGCTTCTTCACCGGGCGCAAGCACATCGAGTTTGCGGGCAATATGCCCTCCATCCCCGAAGGCAGCGCCCCCAGCACCAAAAATGTGTCCCACACCATCGATGCCGATTTGATGATTCCCCCCCAGGGGGCAGAGGGGGTGATTCTCTCCGAAGGCGGCCTCACCAGCGGGTTTAGCCTCTACGTCAAAGACAACAAACTCACCTACGACTACAACTGGTTTAACCTAGAGCGCACCTCCATCAGCGCCGCCACCCCGCTACCCACGGGCAAAGTGCATGTGCGGTTCGACTTCGCCTACGATGGCGGCGGGCCTGGGAAAGGCGGCACGGGTACGCTTTACGTCAACAACCGCAAGGTGGGCCAAGGCAAAGTTCCCAAAACCGTGGCAGGTCGCTTTGGGGTTGAGGCTATGGACTTTGGTAAGGACTTGCAATCCCCCGTCAGCCAGTCTTACCAGCCCCCCTTCGCCTTCACCGGAATTGTAGAAAAGGTGGTGCTCGACATTAAGTAGCACCACTCCAAAGATCCCAGGGTTCTTGAAGAACCCTGGGATCTGGCCGTTCAACGCTATTAGGTCATCTGCGAAAAACTCTAGACGACCTATCAACGATCCAAGCCCCGATACAGATCAGCCATATCGAACTCAAGCCCCAGGCTTTCCAGGACGACGGGATCTCCAGCGTGATAAACAACGGTTTCCCAGGTATGATCGGCGGTGCGACGACGACATTCAATCCATTGATTGTCTTGAAAGACGAGAACGTATTCTTCTAGGGAGGGGAATTTGCAGTAGTCTTCAAATTTATTTCCCAAGTCAAACGCTTGGGTACTTGGAGAGAGCACTTCAACCTTGAATTGGCCCTGTACTATACGCGGTTTAGATGACTAACAGCTTAGTAAGAACATTATTTTAGATAATCAAAAAACTGCTGAAAAACTCATCAGAAACAGTCATGATTTCAAATATTGATGTTCCTGCTTAAGAAGTTTGGCATTGAGGTGATTAGCGATGGCATGTCCACCTTGTTCCATAATGGCATTGTGATTCCAAAGCATTAAGGGACGAATAAAGATGGCCAACGCATTCATCCAAGCCTTCGTGGTGGTCACATTCCAATAGTAGTGAACCAGCGTTCCTTCATCGGTAGACTGAAGTTCCCATCGTCCAGTGTCTTCCAATTCCCCAATAGCGTTTAATTCAAGCCCATGGGGAGGATCTACCCGTGTAAAGGTGGATTGAAAGGTGAGTGAATATCCCAAGGGCGTTTGCCAAGCCATTTCCCAACCCCGATTTTCCTGAGTAGGATGGTCTGTTTCAAGGGGCTTCACGTATTTAACCGCCTTCCACCAACTTGGCAATGTGGCATAGTCCACAAGGGCATCCCACACCGATTCAATGGGGGCATCTAGCAGCCAGACCGTCAAAAACTTGTAGGTTGCCATGGGGACAAGGGATAACGGATTAGCCTCTATCCTAAATCACACCTACGGCATAGGAGAGTTGACCATGGCCGAGAGGGTCTGCTGTGATCGGCTCAAAGGGTTGCTGATAGGTGCCCTCACGGTGTCCCATGGGCGGTTTCTGGGTCGATTACTACCTGATGTTCACCATTCATTGGGGGCTGTCAGGCTTGCGATTGAAGCGGGCATTCTTGGAAACCGGGGCTTTCTGGTAATCGGCGGGTTAGCATCAGGGGTGGGTCGGGTTTGCTAGCCTGGAGGAGTTGGTATCAGCCGATGGGGCTGAATCGAGGACAATCATGATTCGCCTGGTGAGAATAATGGCCATCAACCTGCTGGGACTATCAGCCTGGGTGGGAGTTGCGACCCTGGGAACGGCGCACCTCCCCGCCCTAGCTCAACCTTGCGTAGCGGGTTGCCAGTCGGGCCAAATTCAGTTCACCCCTGGGTCTCGTATTACGGTGCAGGTGGTGAACCACAGCTATGTGCCCATTAGTCTTGAGCAACCCCCCATGATTGGCCCCCGCACCCTACGGCATGGGGAAGACATTGAACTGGGCTTTGGCTGGGGCACGTCGCCCAATATTTCTCTTCTGTTTTGGGCTTTGCAGGATCGGGCGATTCGCTTTAGGTTAGGTCGTCCTGAACCTCAAACCCTGTCGGTGGAAATCTACAGCGCCCCCAGCGAACCTAGCCATCGCAGCATTTTTGTCGAAAACGATGGTCGCGTGACGATTCAATAATGACGATTCAATCATTGGGCCTACCGTGTATTAGTTTCATTGTGCATTGGCCCTACTATTGGCCCGTTCAGCCGTCCTAATTTCTCCCTAGGCCCATGAATCTGCAAGAAAGCTTGACCATGGCGACCAAAACCCTCGCCGCCAATCGCCTCCGCAGCACCCTCACCATGTTGGGAATCATCATCGGCAATGCCTCGGTGATTACCATGGTGGGCCTAGGGGAAGGGGCGCAACGGTATATCAACGCTCAACTAGAAACCCTGGGGCCGAATGTGCTGTTTGTGGTGCCCGGTAGCCGAGAAACGCGGCAGTTGGGGTCTTTGAACATTCCCCGCACCCTGGTGTTGGAGGATGCGGTGGCGATTAAGCAGCAGGTGCCCTCGGTGACGGGGGTAGCGGCAGAATCGAGTGATCGCCAGCTTGTCACCCTGGGCAACCGCAATGCCAATGTGAATGTGGTCGGTACGGTGCCCGATTTCCTGACCGTGCGCAGTTTTGAAGTGGCCAAGGGGCGGTTCATCAGCGACCTAGACATCAGCCGCAATGCCCAGGTCGTCGTGCTGGGGGATACCCTCAAAAACCGCCTGTTTGACGACGAACCCGCCCTAGGCCGATCCCTGCGGGTGGGCGGCGTTAACTTCAATGTGATCGGCGTGCTGGAGAAGAAAGGATCGAACCTGGGGCTGGATTATGACGATGCCGTGCTGGTGCCCATCACCACCCAGGCCAACCGTTTGGCGCGGGGCGAACGTTCCCCCTACGGCATTGACGTTTCGTTTATCACCGTTTCTGCCCGCGACCGGGACAGCATGGCCACGGCGGAATTTCAAATCACCAACCTGCTACGTCTGCGCCACAACATCCGCGACGACGACGACTTTTACATCAGCAGCCAAGACACCCTGCTCACCATTGCCAACACCATCACCGGAGCCCTCACCCTCATGCTGGCGGCGATTGCGGGCATTTCCCTCCTCGTCGGCGGCATCGGCATTATGAATATCATGCTGGTATCGGTGCGGGAACGCACCCAAGAAATCGGCCTCCGCAAGGCCATCGGCGCATCCCAGGGCGACATTTTGGGCCAGTTTTTGATCGAAGCCATCATCCTCTCCGTGGCCGGGGGCGTGATTGGCACCGCCCTAGGGGTCAGTGGTATTGTGCTGATTGGCGTTCTCACCCCCTTCGATGCCGGGATTTCCGTCAGCGCCATCGCCATGGCCGTCAGCATTTCCGGTGGCATTGGCCTATTTTTCGGTGTTTTCCCTGCCCGCCAAGCCGCCCAACTCGACCCCATCGTGGCCCTTCGCACCGCCTAGTCCTATCCCTAGGTCGGGGGATTTAGGTTAAACCAATCCCTGCGGCCCTGATCGTCGCCATCTCTGAGGAGGTAAGGGGATTAGGGAGAAAAGTACAGCCAAAAGCATTGGCTGCCGCCTGAGTCAGGGCGTCGATAATGTCGGATGTGGACGGCAGGGAGGGAAGATCATCGGCCACCGGGGCAGGGGTTTGGAATACCTGCTCATACAAGGCGGGGTCGGGGTTGAGACGCATGGAACCATGCTGGAGAATGCCCGATCCTCGGCGGAGTTGGGCACTGCCAATCCACTTGAGTCCCGTCGGCGTCACCAAATCGGCAGCGGTGGCAAGACTAAAGCAGTTGGGCGAATGGAGATCGGGACGGCTGGCATGGCCAAAGTGGAGATCGACCCCCAACTGGCCCCAGCCCTGAATCAAAAATTGGCACAGGTGACGATAGACCTGATCGCGGTTGCCGGGAATCCCAGAGGTAATTAGGGCGTAGGTGAGATCGCCCTGGTGGAGCACACCCCGCCCCCCCGTAGGCCGCTGCACCAGTTCCACAGGTTGCCCTCGCCAAGTCAGGTGAGGCCAGTGATCCGGCAGGTTGCGCCGCTGGCTAAACCCCAGGGAAATCGCAGGTGGATCCCAGGTATAAAACCGCAGGGTGGGGGGGTGGTCGTGGTAAAGATGCTGATCCAACAACCAGGCATCAATGGCCATGTGTAGGGCACCGGGGGCCACCATCGGGGGAATCAGCCGCCATTGCGCCATGGGTGTATCCATATCATTGGGGTGCGCATCTACCTAGGCCGTCACCAGTTCGGCGGGGAGGCGATTGAAGGACAGCCGCTCGTTTTCCACATCCACAAAGATGGTGTCGCCTTCGCCAAATTCGCCCCGCAGGATGGATTTGGCGATCTGGGTTTCTAGCTCTCGCTGGATGGCCCGCTTCAGGGGACGGGCACCGTAGACCGGGTCGTAGCCCACTTCGGCCAGGAAGTCGAGGGCGGCTTCCGAGAGTTTGACCGCCATCTTGCGGTCGGCCAAGCGCTGTTCCAACCGCACCACTTGCAACTTGACGATTTCCCGCAGTTGGGACTTCCGCAGGCCGTGGAAGATGATCATCTCATCCACCCGGTTGAGGAATTCGGGCCGGAAGTTGCCGCGCAGAGCCTCCATCACGCGGGCTTTCATTTCGTCGTACTGCTCATCTTCGCCCGCCAGATCCAGGATGTACTGGGATCCGATGTTGCTGGTCATGATGATGATGGTGTTTTTGAAGTCCACCGTGCGGCCTTGGGCATCGGTGACGCGGCCATCGTCCAAAATTTGTAGCATGACGTTGAACACGTCGGGGTGAGCCTTTTCGATTTCGTCGAACAGGATTACCGCAAAGGGGCGGCGGCGGATGGCCTCGGTGAGTTGGCCCCCTTCGTCGTAGCCCACGTAGCCCGGAGGGGCACCGATCAGGCGAGAAACGGCGTGCTTCTCCATGTACTCGGACATATCGATGCGCACCATGGCCTCTTCGGTGTCGAACAGGTAGGCGGCGAGGGCTTTGGCCAATTCGGTTTTGCCGACCCCGGTGGGGCCAAGGAAAATGAAGCTAGCAATGGGACGGTTGGGGTCGGCCAGTCCGGCGCGGGAACGCTGGATGGCATCAGCCACGGCGGTAACGGCCTCATCTTGGCCCACCACCCGCTGATGAAGTTCGTCCTCCAGCAGCAGCAGTTTCTGCATTTCCGACTGCACCAGCTTGCTAACCGGAATGCCCGTCCATTTGGAGATAATCTCGGCAATGTCCGACTCAATCACCTCTTCACGGGTGAGGGAACGACCGGAATTTTGCATCTCTGCCATTTTCTGCTCAGCGGCTTCCAGTTGACGTTGCAGTTCCGTCAATTTGCCGTACTTTAATTCGGCGGCTTTGTTCAGGTCGTAGGCGCGTTCCGCCTGCTGGATTTCCACCTCCACCTGGTCGATCTTGCTTTTCACCGCCTTGCGCTCTTCCAGCATGTCCTTTTCCGACTGCCAGAGGGCATTGAAGCTAGCTTGCTGTTCCTTCAGATCGGCTACTTCGCGCTCTAGGCGTTCTAGTCGTTCCTTAGACGCATTATCGCTTTCCTTTTGCAGAGATAGCCGCTCCATTTCTAGTTGCAGGATTTTGCGATCTACCTCATCCAATTCCTCTGGTTTAGAGGTGACTTCCATCTTCAATTTAGCGGCAGCTTCATCCACTAAGTCAATAGCTTTATCGGGCAAAAATCGGTCGGAAATATAGCGAGTCGAAAGAGTTGCAGCGGCCACCAGGGCACTGTCGGAAATTTTGACGTTGTGGTGGGTTTCGTAGCGATCCTTCAGACCACGCAGGATAGAAATGGTGTCTTCAACACTAGGCTGATCGACATAGACCTGCTGGAAACGGCGCTCCAAGGCCGCATCTTTTTCAATATATTTGCGGTACTCATCCAGCGTAGTCGCGCCAATACAGCGCAGTTCACCCCTGGCCAGCATGGGCTTGAGTAAGTTGCCCGCATCCATCGCCCCCTGGGTGGCCCCAGCCCCAACGACGGTGTGAATTTCGTCGATGAACAGAATAATTTGTCCGGCGGAATCGGTGACTTCTTTCAGTACCGCTTTCAGCCGTTCTTCAAATTCACCCCGGTATTTGGCCCCAGCAATTAGCGACCCCATATCCAACGTGATCAGCTTGCGGTTTTGTAGGGATTCCGGCACATCACCCTTTACAATTCGCTGGGCCAGACCTTCCGCAATGGCTGTTTTACCCACGCCCGGTTCGCCAATCAGCACCGGATTGTTTTTGGTGCGGCGGGAGAGAATTTGGATGGTGCGGCGGATCTCATCGTCTCGGCCAATCACAGGGTCGAGTTTGCCTTGGCTGGCGGCTTCCGTCAGGTCGCGCCCGTATTTTTCTAGGGATTGGTACTTGCCTTCAGGGTTTTGGTCGGTCACTTTTTGGGTGCCTCGAATAGATTGGGTGGCTTCTTTTAATTTAGCTTCGGTCATACTGAGGTCTTGGAATAGACCCTTGCCCAGACGAGAATCTTGGGCATAGGCCAACACCAGATGCTCGATGGAAATAAAGTCGTCGCCGTAGTCTTTTTTGTAAGTATCGGCTCGATCCAACAGGGTGTCTAGGGATTTGCCCAAATACACCGAGGATCCGGCCCCAGAAACCTTGGGCTGACTGTTGAGAAAGGCTTCGGTGCGTTCCCGCAGGCGCGACAGATCGGCCCCCAGTTTGGTAAAAATGCTGGCGGCGAGTCCTTCTTGGTTCAATAGGGCCAGCAACAAATGCTCGCTTTCAATCCGCTGGTGCTGAGACTGTTTTGTAAGCTCCTGGGACTGCACAATGGCTTCCCAGGCTTTTTCCGTAAATTGTCCTTGGGTAGGTTGCATAGGGGTTGCTCCGGCTAGGGATTTTTCTACAAAGTTCACTATGGTTGCATTGTAGAAAGTTAGGGCTTCCTAACAGGGTCGGTGTTCCCCCCGCTCCCCATGCGGGTTGCCGCCACTCCAAGCCGGGGAACTCAGCGGAATAGAGGCATTGGGAAAATCGGGACAGGGGTTATTCTAATCGGCGTTCGGCGATGTCGCGGTTGCGTTGGAGGGAGAGTTCTAGGGTGATGAGATCGTGGAGTTGTTGGGTGAGGCTGTTGACCTGACGTTGGGCGGTGAGTTTGCGCTGGAGGGCTGCTCTGGCCAGATCTTCGCGCTGTTGGGTGAGGGCGCGTTGGGCCACTTTTTGCCAGGTGTCGATCTCTTGCTGGGCGGTTTGTTGGGCTGTGAGGGTGGATTGGTAGGCCAGGGCAATGTCGCCCATGGCCTTTTGGAAGAGGATGAGCGCCTGTTCTGGGGTGGCATTTTGGCTGGTGCGTTCGGCCCAGCGACGAAAGATGGGGCCGTTGATGGGGCCGTTGATCTGATCGAAATCGAGGCCAAAGCTGGCCAGTTGGGCACTCTCGCGACGCCCGGTTTTACACCAGGTGGCAAAGTGTTCACAGTTGTTGAAGAACAGATCGTACTGGCCTTCCCCTAGGCGGCTTTCGGCACGGGCAATGACCACGTCGTCGGCATCGACCTCGGCATGGTAGACCGGATAAATGGGTTGCCCCCAGGAAAAGGTTTCTAGGCTGGTGCGCTCCACTTGAGCGTCGTTTCCCATTTTTCGGTAGTGGATCACGGTGCCGTCACCATAGTCGATGCCGTGGTGCTGATAGACGCCGTTGATCCCCACCAGGGGACGCATCACGTAGATTTGATCGCTTCTGGCCATGGGGGCGGCAGGGGAGGCTAGTGAATCACGGTGGTTTCGTGGGGGAGTTCAGGGTAGGGTAGCTCGGAACTGGGCATATCGTCGGCATCGACACCATCCAATGCCGTGGGAATGGGGGAAGCCTCGTTACCCCCTGCCCCCTCCTCCCGTCGCCGACTGTTCAGCAACTCTTGCAGCGGGTCGCGCTTTTCGGGGGCGGTGCGAATTTGAATATTGGGGCCAGATCGGGCCAGACGAATGATGATGCCATCCTCCACGGGGATTTCATCAATGCGCTTGCCGTCTAGGTAGGTGCCGTTGGTGCCCAGGCTTTTGACCCGCCAGCCATGGTCGATGCGGTGAATTTCTACATGGTGCCGCGAGACGACAGCACTGTAGAGAATCACATGGTTATCGCTGGATCGACCTATACGAATCACTGGCTCCTGGTCGAAGGACCAGTGCTGCACCGGGGTTTTATGAAGGGGATGGAGCAGAGAAAGGGTAATCACATTAAGTCGGCTTGAGATCCTAGCTTATAGACACCCATCATAGGGGAGTCTTTCAAACTTCGCGCACTGCATTTGCCCACTGCAATATTCAGCCTCAAAGGAGCCGAATCCGAGGGGCCGCATCATCAGGTCATTAGGGACTGGCCGCGACCCGATGGGCTCCCGGCAAATTGAGATCGCCCACCGCATCGGCATCCAGCAGCCAATCTAGTCGCCCCGTGGGGCGCACCAGGCGAATCGGGTAGGCGGCATCCGCTGCGGTGTCTGAAAAGACCTGGGCCAGAGCGGCTTGTTTGCTGACCCCCGCCGCCACTACCATCACCCGACGGCTGTGGTTAATTAGCGGCACGGTGAAGGTAATCCGGGGTTCGCCGTCCTTGTTGCCCACCGTCACCCAGTGATCTGCCACCGTTAGGGCCGCTGTGTGGGGGAACAGCGATGCCGTGTGGCCATCGTCCCCCATGCCCAGCCAGATTAGGTCGAATTGGGGGAAACTCTCTGAGGCTGAGGGTTGCAGAGGGGCAAAGGCCGCTTTAATCTGGTCTTCATAGCGCTGGGCCGACTGGGCCGGATCGCCCTCGGTGGTGGGTGTCACCCAGATTTGCTTTGCCGGGATGGGTACTTGATCTAACCAGGCTCGCTTGGCCATGCCCGCGTTGCTATCGGGATGATCCACAGGGACATAGCGCTCATCACCCCAGAAAATATGGAGTTTATCCCAGGGCAAATCTCGCTGGGCTAGTCCTTCGTAAATGGGCTTGGGGGTGCTGCCTCCAGCCAAGGCTAGGGTGCAATAGCCGTGATCCGCAATGGCCTGCTCGATTATTTCCACCGAGCGCCCAAGGGCGTACTGAATCAAGGCTGTCTTATTAGGCAAAATCTCAAGGTTTGGTACCGTCATGCCGCTTATCCTGGGGATGAATGCCTCAGCAACGGCGCAACGGCGCTGCACCATCCTGAAACTGTAGGTAGCCTAGCCCAATTTTTCGATGCTTCCGGCAAAGCTGCATGAAATCTTAGGAGTTGGGTGGGAAGTGGAGCGGAGAGGAAATTTTGCGAGGTATGGGGGCTGGCCTGAGGGAGCGTTACCCATTGACAGGGCGGTTCGGGAAATCCTAAAAATCTTGTTAAGATGGGCTTGACTCTTTTTAGCTGGCCAGGAAGAACTGTGGTTGATACCGTTCCGCCCGAAGTGGTACAGCAGGTTGCCGAGTATTTCAGCGTCCTGAGCGAACCCATGCGCCTGCGCATCCTCAACCTGCTCCGCGATGGCGAAAAGTGCGTTCAAGAATTGGTAGACGCCACTCAGACCAGTCAGGCCAACGTTTCCAAACACCTGAAGGTGATGCTGCAAGCGGGTATCCTCAATCGCCGCACCGAGGGCACCTCCGCTTACTACAGTGTTTCCGATGAGCTAATTTTCGACCTCTGTGGCATGGTGTGTGACCGCATTGCCTGCCGCATTGAGGAGCAGGCCAAGCATTTCCGAAACTTTAGCCTTGCGGGTCGGCAGTAGATCCTACGGGATAGGTGATAGCCAGGGCGCGGGTTGGCAATCTGCTGATCCAAGGGCTTGCATTTTTAGAAATTGTGCGTATTCTTAGTTAGGTTTTTGGGGGCTGTGTTCTCCCAAGGCTAGGGCGAGAAGGCTTAGGACGACATTGGCGTTCTGGATGGGTCTTCCCCATTGCTGTTCAGCCTGACCTGTGGTTTAGAGGACGTGCCCATGCAACGGTTTACCCCGTCCCAGTTCAATTCAGTCGTTGTTCCCGCTGTGGTGGGTGGTGGGGTGGCCCTAGCCGCCTTGGTCTGGCTGTGTCCGGCAGCCAGGGCAGAAACCCTGACCGCATGGCAGTTTGACCCCGCCACCCAGCAGCTTACCCTTACCCTGCCCACGGGGGTGGTGCCCCAGTATGCTCTGTCGGCAACGGGGGATCGTTTAGTGCTGACTATCCCTCAGACTCAACTGGGCAATGGGCCTACCATGGGGATCTACGATGGCCTCGTTCAGCACATCCAGCTTCTTCCTCAGGGGGATAGCCTTGAGATCACCCTCACCCTATCCCCTGGGGTGGCCCTAGCGACGGATCCAGCGCAGTTGGTCTCAGTGGTGGCGGGGGCCGAAACCCGCTGGATGTTGACGCCGCAGGTGGCCCAAGCCTCCTCAGGGGCTCCGTCGAATCTAGGCTCAAATCCGGGATCAGATCCGACCCCCGGCATGATTGTGGAACTGCCGCCCCTGCCCGCCGACCCCAACCTAAACTGGCCCTATACCGGGTTGGGACGCCTCAGCATTTCGGCGGCGAACCTGGTGCAGCCCGCCAACCTCGATACCTTCAACACCCTGCCCGACACCCTGGCGATTGATCCCTTCAACCTGGGGTTGCCTGACGTGGCCCAACAGGTGACCGTGCCGAGCCTAGAGGAACTGGATGCGGCGGTGGGATCGCCCCTCCCTGGCCCAACGGTGGTAGTGCCCTCCCTGGGTAGTGCCCCTAACCTAGCGACGGCTCCCACAGCGGGTCGTTCCAACGTCATTGCCACGTCTCCCCCCAGTGGTCAGTCTGCCAGTGGTCAGTCTGCCAGTGGTCAGTCTGCGGCTCCATCTCTCGCCCAGGGGATGCCCCCAACCATTGACCAGGAGACCAACGGCCTCGCGATTTCCGTGAACCCTGCGCCCGTGAACCCTGCGCCCGCCAACCCCGCATCCAGCACCACGGTTCCGACCGCTTCTGTGAGCCCTGCGGCGTCCACCAATTCTGCACCTGCCGCTGTTCCGACGGCCCCAGTTACGGCAACGGTCCCACCGACGCCTAGTCCTGTCCCAACGACGCCTACCGTCGCCGCCACCGTTGCCCCCAGCGCGACCGCCACCGTCGCCGCTGCCCCGATCACCACGCCACCACCGACTCCAGGCCGCAACCCCGTGGCCCAGGTGCCGAGCAACGCGGCCCCAGCGGTCAATGCCGTTGTTGATCCCCCCTTTCTAACGGTGTCGCCCCCCACGGTCAATCCATCGATGCCCACGGTGGCAAACCAGTCCCCCGCCACGAACCCCACCCTGCTGGCCGTGCCTAGCCAACCCAACCCAACCACTACGGGAGTCGTGATTCCGCCCAACCTGGCCGCCGAACCCATCCCGGTCGCCGCCGCCCCCGATGCCGCCATAGCCTTTGGCCAACCCCTGCCCGGTCAAGGGGCGAATGGGGCTGAACCTATGTGGGGAGATCGCCGCTTGGCCCCAGATACCCTAATTGCCGCTGGCAGTATTTTAGAACTGCGCTACACTGGCCCAAACTCCCTAGCACTGGATCCCCGTACTGCCCACCAGGAAGTATTGGTGCTGGAGACTGAAATCCGCGACCCCGTCACCAACGGCCTTGTGGCTCCGGCGGGAAGTCAGCTTATTGGCCAGTTCAAGGCCAGTGGCGATGGTCATCAGTGGGTCAGCCAAATGTTAATCGCCCCCGATGGTCAGCGCATCCCCTTTGCTAGCACCTCAGACTACGTTTACAACTCACCCCAGGTGAACGGCGGCACCCTGGCTCTGGGCACGGGTTTGGGAGCCCTGGCGCTGACCCTGCTGACGGGTTTTGGAGGCATTGGCCTACTGGGGGGAGCCCTGATTGGGGCGACCACCGTGGTGGGCACCGCACCGCAAATGCTGGTGATTGAGCCGAACCAGGTGATCTACGCCGAAGTAATGCAAGACATCTACCGCTCTATGCCCATTGCCACGGCCCCCGCCGACCTCCAGGAATGGGGGGCCGTCCCTAGCACCTGGGGCACCCCCTAGGAAGGGGTGGCAGCGGGTTTATCAGTGGCGAGGTAGGTGGCAAAGAAGTGGCGGTAGATATCTCCGAGGGGATGCACCAGGCCGTTCTCTACCCGCACCAACCCCAGGCTGATGAGCTGATGCAGGGTGAGCCCATCCACCTGTACCCCGTCCCCCGTTACCACGCGATGCAGGGCTTCGCGGGCCTTGGGATAGTGCTGGAGGCGGGTCAGCCGCTCCTGAAGATGGGGCCAAAATACGCTGTCGGGGGTGGTGGCGGTGGCCAGCACATCGTCTAGGGTTTGCTGCCCCTGTTGGACGGCATAGCAACTGAGGTGGGCCAGGTAGGGATGCCCCGCAATCAAGTTATAGAGCGCCTCCACAGTAGATTGCTGGGTCTCGTCTTGGAAGGGGGCCAACTGGTAGCGACGCCCCAGGGCAACAAACTGGTCGGGGCTGAGGGGCGGCAACCGCAGGGATCGGCCTAGGTTGAGGGGGGAAATCCCCGATAGCGGCGGGTAGGGTTTGGGGTGGTTGAAGGCCGTAGGGCTATCGGTGGCATAGACCAGCACCAGGCGCAAGCGCTGCCACAGGGGGGTACCCTGGGCCTGTTCGTGCCACAGACGCAGCATCGACAGCAAGTCTTGGGCTACCGGGGCTCGCCCCAACCCCACCTCTAGGGCATGGATGGCCAACACCAGCGGCGTCTCCGCCCGTTCTAGAACCACCCGTTGCAGATACAGGCCACAGTTGACCTTCAGCCCTAAAGTTGGGTTCCAGGGTATCTCATCCTCTGGCCCTAGGCCCAACCCTTCCCCAATCCGCTGACACAGCCAGGGCAATAGCAAATCTGCCCGCTGCAAAATCCGACTATCGGCCTCTTGGAGATCGAGCAGGCAGGCCCGATACTGCTGGGCTTGGGCATAGGTCATCACCTGCCGCAGCAGCGACGTTTTGCCGTAGCGGTGGGGGGCATGGATGCACAACAAACAACCGGGCTGATCAATTTCGGCAAAGGCCGTGGCCTCAGCCGGGGGCCGATGAATGTAGAGGGAGGAATCGGAGGACAATGGCCCCGATGGAAACGGATAGAAGACCTCTGGGGGCGAATCTTTTTGGGGATTCGCCAACGGCTCTGACAAGGTTGGCTTTTGATCAGGGGGAGGCGAACTTTCCCCAAGTTGGATCCGATTTTTTAGAACTAAACGCAGGTTCTTTTTGGTAACGGTAATTCCCAAGCGGTTCGAGAGTTCGTGCCAAAGTCTGGCTCCAATTTGTTTTAGGTATTCCTCCCCATAGCCCGATTGTTGAGCCATGGTGCTATAGCGAATACCCGACCAGGAATCCATCAAAATCATCGATTCTAGATGGGTTAGCGGACGATTGAGAACCTGCTGGATCTGAACAACGGGCGAAATATCAGGCATTAGAAAACAATGGTCAGTAACGAAGACTCAGGAACGGAGGGCAATCAGAATGACCCTGAATCGTTTTGTACCCCAATCTATGAGCGTACATCCAGAACATAAGGAATCGATAAGCCCATCCATCAGCCCATCAACGCCCCCAGGGGTGATCATGATTCGCCATTTCCCCAAAGGCTAATCTAGCCCTCATTCTCTGCGTAATTCCTCGGAGAAAATGGGTATTCTAACAACGGGGGCTCTCCCCATCCATGCCCTAGTCGCCTGGGCTCCATGCTGCCGCTAGGGGTTTACCCTCCCCAAACCACCGCAATGATTTCTATTTTTATCCTCACCCACAACGAAGAACGCGACATTGCCGCCTGCATCGAGTCGGCCCTCCTGTCGGATGATGTGATTGTGGTGGACTCGTGCAGCAGCGACCGCACCCAGGAGATCGCTCGCCGATATCCCGTCCGCGTGATTGAGCATCCCTTTGCCAGCCATGGCCAGCAGCGCACCTGGATGCTGCAAGAAGTGCCCTACAAACACGACTGGGCCTACATCCTAGAAGCCGATGAGCGCATGACCCCAGCCCTGTTTGCGGAATGCCTCCAGGCCATCACCCAGCCGGACAAGGTGGCCTACTACGTGGCGGAACGGGTGATGTTCATGGGCCAGTGGATTCGCCGCAGCACTCAGTTTCCCCGCTATCAACTGCGCCTGCTGAAGCGAGATCAGGTGTGGTTTGACGACTATGGCCACACCGAGCGGGAGGTGGTGGACGGCCCCACCGGATTTTTGCGCGAAACCTACCCCCACTACACCTGTAGTAAGGGGCTCAGCCGCTGGATTGACAAGCACAACCGCTACTCCACCGACGAAGCCAAGGAAACCCTGCGCCAACGGCAAAGCGGCACCGTAGACTGGCAAGCCATGCTGTGGGGGAAATCCGAGGTGGAACGCCGCCGTGCCCTCAAGGATCTCTCCCTACGGCTTCCGGCCCGCCCCCTGGTGCGCTGGTTTTATATGATGTTCATCCTAGGCGGTTGTCTCGATGGCCGCGCCGGACTGGCCTGGTGTACCCTGCAAGCCTTCTACGAATACCTGATCGTCCTCAAGGTGCGGGAACTAGAACACCCGGAATACCTCACGGGCACCGCCACCCCGCCCGATGCTGGGCCACAGGATCCTTTACCATCGGCTGCCATGCAACCCAATCCCGTGCCATCGGATTCTGTACAACCGGATCCCCTCCACCTCGATTCTGCCCCGCCCGATCCGGTCTCCTCTGATTCCGTCCAGTCCTAGGCGATGGCCGCTCAGACCCCATCCGAATCAGAAAACCCCAATTCCCATCCCGCCCAGCCGTAGGGGCGAGGTCTCTTCGCCCACTCATACCGGAGGCAAACTACATCCGTTCCAGCACCCGAATACCCAGCAGAGACAGACCCAACTTTAGGGTTTTGGCGGTAAGGTCGCAGAGAATCAGCCGGGAGGTGCGCTGGGGTTCTTCGGCCTGAAGGACAGAACAGCGGTCGTAGAACTGGTTGAAGGTTTGGCTGAGTTCAAACAGGTATTGGCAGAGACGGTTGGGGTAGAGTTCCTGGGCCACCTCTTCCAGGACGGTATCCAGTTGCAGCAGGTAGCGGGCTAGGGCAAATTCGCTGTCGTCCGCTAGGTGAAGGCTGGCCTCGGCGGGGAGGTGGTCGAAATCGATGCCGCCCTTGCGAGCAATGCCCTGCACCCGCACGTAGGCATAGAGCATGTAGGGGGCGGTGTTGCCTTGCAGGGCCAGCATTTTGTCGAAGCTGAAGATGTAGTTGCTGGTGCGGTTTTGGCTGAGATCGGCGTATTTGACGGCCCCCAGGCCCACGGCTTCGGCCACGTTTTGGATGAAGTCCTCGGTTTCCTGGCGTTCTTCGGCCTGGATGCGGGTTTCCAGATCGGCGCGGGCACGGCTGACGGCTTCATCCAGCAAATCTTTTAAACGCACGGTGTCGCCGGAGCGGGTTTTGAACTTTTTGCCGTCTTCGCCCTGCACCACCCCAAAGGGAACGTGGGTGAGTTCCACCCCGGCAGGAATCCACCCAGCTTTCCCAGCAACCTGAAACACTTGGGCAAAGTGGTTACCCTGGCCTGCATCGACCACGTAGAGCACCCGCTCGGCCCCATCTTTCCCGGTGCGGTAGCGGATGGCGGCGAGGTCGGTGGTGGCGTAGTTGTAGCCGCCGTCGGATTTTTGGATGATCAGCGGTAGGGGGTTGCCGTCCTTGTTGGTGAAGCCATCCACAAACACCACCTTCGCACCTTGGTCTTCCACCAGCAGCCCTTGGGTGTCCAAATCCTGCACCACGTCGGCCAGGAAGGGATTGTAAAAAGACTCGCCCCGTTCCTGAATCTGAATATCCAAACGGTCGTAGAGCTTCTGAAATTCCTGGCGCGACTGGGCACAGAGCACCTTCCAGGCTTTGGTAGCGGTGTCTTCGACCGCCTGCAAGTCCACCACCGCCTCGCGGGAGCGGGTTTTGAAAGCTTCGTCAGTGTCAAACCGCAGCTTGGCCTGTTTATAGAAGGCCACCAGGTCGCCAATATCCACGGTTGAATCGGCTTCCAGGGCTTCGGGGCAGGCTTCCTTGAGGTGGGTGATCAACATGCCAAACTGGGTGCCCCAATCGCCCACATGGTTGAGGCGCAGCACCCGATGGCCCATGAACTCCTGTACCCGCGCAATGGAATCACCGATGATGGTCGAGCGCAGGTGGCCGACATGCATTTCCTTGGCGATGTTGGGGCTAGAAAAGTCCACAATCACGGTTTGGGGCTGCTCGACTCGGGCGACGCCCAAGCGCGGATCCGCCTGCATCGCCTTGAGTTGAGCTTCCAAATAGGCCGTCTTCAGCCGCAGGTTAATGAAGCCGGGGCCAGCGATTTCTGGGGTGTCGCACAGGTCGCCGAGATCCAGATTTTCAACGATTTGGCGGGCAATGTCGCGAGGGCTTTGCTTCAGCGGCTTGGCCAGAGACATGGCCACATTCGCCTGAAAGTCGCCAAACTTGGGGTTACTGGTGGGCACCAGCATCGGGTCGGTATCGGCCAGATCGGCCCCAAAGGCGGCCACCATGGCCCGCTGAATCTGGGTCTTAAGCTGTGCGACGGTAGACTTCATAGCGTGTTAACCGAGGAACCTTCCCAGACCCCTAGGGCCAATCGGGACAGATAGAACCTTTCAATCCTAAGATAATCTGATCCCCCCCGACTTGCCCGATTTAATGGCCCAAAGTTTCCCTGAGGATCGTGGATTGAATAAGGTGTAATACTGCGGGCTGAGCTCTGATGCTAGAGAGGACACGAGAGGAGCCGAGAGATGATCATCCCCTACCCAGCCTCCGTTGAAGCTCAAATGGGCACTGAACTGCTAAAGTAGGACGCCTTGTAGAGTGCTTGCTATACAAGAGATCTAGGCAACGAGAAATCAAGGATCATACTTTTAGAAACCAGTGCCCAAGAACTCTATGCATCGGGCATTCGGCAACACGTTGAAGCTGGCAACGAAGGCAAAATTGTGGCCATCGACATTGAAACCGGAGTGTTTGAGGTTGGTGATACCGTCATGGCTGCAACGGATCACCTTTTTGAGAGCATCCCCGATGCTCAACCTTGGACGATTCGGCTCGGACATCGCGCTGTTTATCAGTGCTACGTCGTGAGCTTGCCCGAATGGGGCGACGATTGCCACACCCACGGCGGATACCTACGAAGAGGCGCTTCACAATTCCCGTGAGGCGCTAGAACTGCTGACGGAATCAACCCTGAGTGAGGGCAAGCCCTTGCCTGCCCCTCAACTCTTTGGTCAAGTCTTGCAACCCACCTGGAAAAGCCCTAGCATTGCCGCTGGGGGAATGCAGCCTGCTGGGGGAGACCATCGGCACAGGGGCAATGGGCGGTCGCGATCAGGGGGCAAAATATTTATTTTTGCAACGTTTTATTTTTGATAGAAAATAACCTTAAAGTATATGCGAGTACTATCAAACAGTTGAACTTGTTGCCAAGAAAAGGCTGCGAACTTTCCTGGGCTTACTCTGTCTCGACGAAATCCGCTATAATGCCTTCGATGACTCTTAACTAGAACATATTTAGACTGATAGAATAACCAAGCAGTTAGTCAATGACTTTTTGATCCTTCAAGATATCAATTCTCAAGGAATTGAGAAGGACTTCGAGCTATTTTCAAACTATTGTACTTTTTCAAAAGAATACAATCGAACTTTTGATGCTAGAGCAGTCACAATAGGTTCAGGAAATGATACAGGAATTGATGGGATTGGAATCATTGTAAATGGCTATTTGGTAGATGACATTGAGGAAGTTTCAGATCTTTTAGAGCAAAATGGTTATCTAGAGGTCACTTATATATTTGTGCAATCGAAGACTTCATCTTCTTTTGAATCCAAAGAGATTGGTTCTTTCTGCTTTGGAGTAAAAGATTTCTTCTCCGAAACTCCTGGATTGATCAGGAATGATGATGTCACAAGATTCGCTGAGATTTCAGATTTTATTTTGAATCATGCAGCCAGCTTCAAAGAAGATCCAAAGTGCAGAATGTACTATGTAACAACAGGGCGATGGAATAATGATCCAAATCATTTGGCCATTATTCGCCAATTCAAATCTGAAGCGCAACAGCGTCTGATTTATTTGAGTAGAATACTTCAAAGGGAGTTTTGTAGTCAAGCGATTTTCTCGGTCTTTTGTTGATCAACATCACGGCTTCTTCTAATGCCTCTGGCTTCACAATTCTGAAA
>NZ_JACJRS010000074.1 GCF_014697375.1 Phormidium sp. FACHB-1136 | reverse complement strand
GCAAACGCTATCATCATCGACATAAATTCCATCGCAGCAAGTTCCTCAGACCCTCATCTGAATTCTGCTTGCTGCTTTCCTTTTTGGATCAAATGGATAAAGTCGAGATTAGGAGAGCCATTTAGAGAAAGTGCTGAATGTGGGCCTTAGCCTGGGGTGAAACGGACTCCCGTCGATAGTCTACGGTGACTTCTTCCCCCGGCTGAATATTGCGCAGAGCCACCACTTGACGCTCCTTGAAATGGGTGATGGCATTGGGGGTTCGCGAGTGATTTAGAAGGGAATATTTAGTCATTTGATCCGAGACAATGCAGCGTTGCTCACTAATTCCAGTATATTTTCCACCCTCTAAACGCCAAGATTCTAGGGCATCAAAGGTTGTTTCTCGATAGATCTGAGGATCGCTAAAATCAATAATGACTTCTCTGGCGGCAATGGGTTCAGCCGCAATCAAACCGTAGCCATCTACGGTACTCTTTCCGGGCTGACATTTAGGAGCATTATCTACCAAGTTGGCCAGGTCAGCTTCAGATAATGCTCCCGAACATCGATCCTCTTGTCCTCGCTTAATTTCCCTTATCTTGCCATCCATGGTAAGCGCTCCTGAGGTTAAATATCATCATGATCGATGGGTTAGACAATCAGCCCTCAACCTCTAAAATGATTCTAACTCGCCCTATGAAATTGCCAGTCTAGTCTTCGTCGTAGCGCTGACGAATAAGTTTTGCCTTTTCGGTAAGATCCTTAAAGAAGTCATTGTCAGTAATTTCTTTTACCTCCTCCAGTCGCCTGTTTTCGTCGATCTCAATGCACAAATTCGACACCTGCTGTTTTAGCTTAAATTCCCGCGTACTAACCTTCGCAACCATACTCTCAAAGATATTCGCTAACTGAGTGATTTCATCCTCAAGCAGGGGTTGAGAAAAGTCCTTGAGATCTTGATCGTACTTACCATCGCCAATCTCGTGGGCCACATGGGTTAGGTTAATCGTGCGGCGAGTAAAACTATCGGCCACAATACAAATCAGGAGAAACAAAATAACATAGCACACCAAAAAGGTGATTAACATCCGCCTAAAAATTCCGCTTTTTACATCATCTAAATACTCAGCGGTGAGATCGGCCCCAATGCCATAGCCAGGAACAATATTCCCTTGACTATCCCGCACGGGGGCGTAGGCGGTAATCCATCCACCCCACTGATCATAGAGGGGCACTTCGGGGCGATGAACTACTACACCCTGTTCTAGGGTTTCAATCATCTGGGGGCTGGCGGCGTAGGGCTCTAGAAATTTCACGGCCTTAGACGGATCGTAGGCCGACCACAAATCGACCAAGAAAACGACCTCATCATTGGTCAGTACGGGGTCGCCCACACGGCGCGTATCTGCTCGATTGCCGCGCACAAAAGAATAGGGCCAAACATCAGGATTGACATCATGCACCTGCTGAAACCAGTCCATCTGCTTTTGGTAAAAATAACTATCAGAAAAGCCATCCCCATTGCGGGTTGCCTCCCGATAGAGGCGAGTCATTTCCTCGGCAGTGATTCCTGCGGCAGCAGCAAGGAGTGAATCCTCTAGATTTTTTCTCATGCGCTGTACAGCGACATCGACCGCAAAATCGTAGAGTAGATAGAACAGCGTACCAAACGCCGCCGTAAATAAAAGAGTAAAGATTATTAACAGCTTAGCTCGGATGCTGAGGAATCTAGTTGGCCTTTTTGATGCAGATTTCAACATATCCTTTCCCTGAATCAAAGACGTAATCTCACTAAAAGAGTGCATCGAGCGTTAGAAATCAAGGCTGTCTAAAACGCTGTCACCCCGTTTGCGCCGATGCAGTCGCCAGTCCAGCATACTAATGTTATAGGTTTGATACATTTTCCAGGTGGATATCAGGGCAACAACCGACGCAACAATGGCCCCAACGAGGTAAAGGTTGCTACCCACTAAGTCTAGCCCCGTTAGCCAACCCGTGATAGTCATCATCGCAATAATTAACGCCCCTAGAATCCCCCCAAGACCAATCATGTAGCCATCAATGAAATTACTGACTCGCCCCCGCCGCTCCTGGGGGACTAACGCCTGCAAAGCCTTCCTGGCGGGCTCATCGACACCGTACTGGGTGCTCTTTTGGAGAAGAATTCCTATCAAGCTACCCATAAAGCTAGGAGCCGCGATCATGAGACCAGAGGCTACCAGGGAAAAGAGCGGTTGAAGGGCAAAGATGGTTTTGAGACCAAGTTGATTCATTAAAGGCTGTGCGAGGAACTGACTCACCGCACCGCTGATATTAATCGTAAGACAGAGCGTTACCATCCAGTTGTGGGGAAGGTTAAGGCGTTGCATCCCCCAGGAGGTAAACCCCACAAAGCTAATGCCAAGGGCATAGCCAGAGAAGCCATAGCTGGCGATTTTAGGAATGAGGCGTTTGGCCTGGTTAATGCCTAGTAGATCGTTCGTAAACACCCAAAAAATGAGCGGGAAAGTGAGCCATTGTTGCTGGGAAAGCAGAAACAGAAGCGATTGACTCAGCCAAGCTGGGCCACTGAAGGCCATTAAAATTTGTAGAGAAGCAAAGGCCAAGGCTAGCGCAATGACCATGTCCTCCATCAGCTCGCGGCGATTGTGGCGATCAATAATCAGCGATTTTAAGCTGGTAATGACTAGCATAAGGACGCCGTCAATCATCCAGACCCAGATGATTTGATTGACGCCAACATTGCTAAAGAACCCACTGACAGAAATGATTTCCGATAACTTTTGTGCAAAAGCATTACCCAATAGCAACAATCCTAACCCTAGGGTCAGTCTGGACTCTGAGAGGCGATGCACAGAACCTTGCGACATAACTGGCAAAACAACGACACAGATGGGCGACAAAAACAGGCAACAGAGATAGACAGCAGAGCCCTTGGGCCAGCGAAGTCTAACCTATCAACACTGATGATAGTGACCATGATCAGGGCAAAGTCGATCCACCTCGGCCTAATAGTCGGCGGGTTCTTGGTAGATAGCGGTCTCTCCAGTATAGGTTTTCAACACAATCCGATGGTTAGGGCGCTGGGCAAGAATAGTTTGTGGGGCCACCACCACCTTGCCCCCGCCACCGGGGGCATCGACCACGTATTTGGGTATCGCATAGCCGCTGGTGTAACCCTGCAATTTCGAGATAATCTCCACTCCCTTCGCAATCGTGGTACGGAAATGACCCGCCCCCGCCACTAGGTCGCATTGGTACAGATAGTAGGGGCGCACTCGGTGTTTCACAAGGTTGTGAACCAGTTGGCGCTGCACCTCGACGCTATCGTTAATGTTGGCCAGCAAAACGGTTTGATTCCCAAGAGGAATCCCTGCATCCGCTAGTCGGGCCAGGGCCACGGCCACCTCGTCGGTAATTTCCCTAGGATGATTGGTGTGGATGTTGATCCAGAGGGGATGAAACTGTCGCAGCAGTTGGCACAGTTCAGGGGTGATGCGCTGGGGCAGGAAGATCGGCACTCGGCTGCCAATGCGAACAATTTCGATGTGTTCGATCCCCCGCAGGGCTTTGAGCAAGTGCCCTAGGGTCACGTCGGAGAGGGTCAGGGGGTCGCCGCCGCTGATCAACACATCGCGAATTTCTGGGTGCTGCCGGAGGTAGTCGATCTGGGCCGCTAGGTCATTTAGGCTGGGGGTTGCCTGAAAATCTCCCACGATGCGGCTGCGAGTACAGTAGCGGCAGTAGCTGGCGCAGTGGGTGGTCACTAGCATCAACACCCGATCTGGGTAGCGATGGACGATCCCCGGCACTGGGCTTTGGGCCTCCTCTGCCAAACTGTCGGCCATCATCCCCTCAAACGGCTGCAATTCCCGCCCCAGGGGAATCACCTGACGACGAATGGGGCAATTGAGGTCAGTTGGATCCATCAACTGGGCAAAATACGGGGTAATATCCACCCGAAAATGGTGTGGTGCGCCCAGTCCCTCCCGCTCCTCTGGGCTGAGTTGAATGATATCCTCCAGATCCTCAATGGAATTCAGACGATTTTTGAGCTGCCAATGCCAGTTCTGCCAGTTCTGCGGGGCAACCTCTGTCCATTTCATCATGTTGTATGGTGGTGGGAGATTCGGTCTTAACCATGGCACCCTGGGCGGCTGGCTTGTCGTTATCGTTCCCACTACGGATGGCGCTGGCCGCCTGCGCCCCAACCCAAATCGCCTTATGGTGTCTTTCACCATCCTAGACAGCCTGCGAAGGCATGGCATGGACAGCCGCCCCTCCGCTACTACCCTACGATCTAAAGGGGCTTGGCCTCAGGGCTAGACCCCACGGAACTGGACGTGTCCTCGGTGATTGGGGTGGACTCGTTGGGGATGGTCACCAAGGGGGCCATCTTGGGGGCGAGCTGTTCCCGGTAGTCTAGCCCTAGGACTTCGCTGTAGAGCTTGACGTATTCCACGGCGGACTTGTCCCAGCTAAAGTCTTGGCCCATGGCCCGCTGTTGCAGCTCCCGCCAAGCATCCTTGTAGCGATACCCTTCCCAGGCCCGAATGAGGCAGGTGAACAGGTCGAGGGGTTCGTAGCGGTCGAAGCAGTAGCCCGTTCCGGCGTGGTTGGCGGGGTCGTGGTGGAGCACGGTATCCACCAGGCCACCCGTGCGCCGCACGATGGGAATACAGCCGTAGCGCATGGCGATCATCTGGCTGATGCCGCAGGGCTCAAAGCGGGAGGGCATCAGAAAGGCATCGGATCCGGCGTAGATGCGGCGACCGATTCCTTCGCTGTAGAGCAGGTAGGTGGCCATACGTCCCCGGTAGCGGCTGGCCATTTGCCAAAGCTGGGTTTCGTAGTAGCGATCCCCCGTGCCCAGCACAATGATTTGGGAATCGGTATAAGAAAGGAAGCGATCCAGAATTTGCAGAATCAGATCCAGCCCCTTTTGCTCCACTAGGCGACCCACCAGGCCAATCAGGAACGCCTGGGAATTCACCTCTAGGCCCAGTTCCTCCTGGATAGTGATCTTGTTGATGCGCCGTTGATCGAGGGTGTCGGCGGTGAAGTTTTTGGCGATGTAGCGGTCGGTGGCGGGGTCAAAGGATTCCGTATCAATGCCGTTCAGCAATCCGCTGAGTTTGCCCTGTTCGTAGGACAGCAGTCCGTCCAGTTGTTCGCCATACTCAGGGGTCTTAATTTGGGCCGCATAGGTGGGCGACACGGTGTTGACCCGGTTGGCAAACTGAATCGCCGCCGCCATGGTGTTGTGGCTTTGCATGTACCAGGGGCACCAGGTCATTTGCTCAAGCTGCCAGCGCCAGGGACCCTGGTAGGCGAGGTTGTGGATGGTGAAGACGGTTTGGATCTCGGGGGTTTCGTGCATCCACACCGGAATCATGCCCGTGTGCCAGTCGTGGCAGTGGATGATGTCGGGGCTCCAGTAGTTCCAGGCAAATTCAGCGGCCCCATTGGCAAAGAAGGTGAACCGCCAAAATTCATCGTCGCCGTAGTAGACCTTGCGGGGATCAAAGGCGGGGTGGCCAAACAAGTAAAGGGGAACGTCCGAATCGGGGAAGAGGGTTTCGTAGACCTCGAAGTCGTTGAACATGGCGGTGCCTTTCCAGATGGACTGCTTGGGGATGTCCACCTTGTCGGGCATGAAGCCGTAGTAGGGCATAAACACCCGCACGTCGTGCCCCATCTTGCGGAGTACCTTGGGGAGGGAACCCACCACATCCCCCATACCGCCAACCTTCGCCAGGGGCGCTGCTTCTGCTGCCACAAAAAGAATCTTCATATCGCCCCGCTTTTGCCGAAATCACTGCACAAATCCTAGGTTCCAGTCTACGGGGGTGTGGCGGTTATGCCTAGACGTTGGGGCTGATTTCCGTGTCCCTGAGGGGTATCCGTCCATGGGGGTTCTGCACCCCAGCACCTAAGATAGGGAAGTCCCGTTTACCCAGAGGTTCCCATGGCAGTACTTCCTTGGCGTTGGAGCTTCCTAGCCCTACTGATCGTCAGCCTGGGCTGTCAGGCCGCCCCATCCCCACCTTCAGGCCAGACGGCTGCCTCCGATACCCCGGACACCGCCTGGGCCAATGAATCCGACCTGATCCCGTTGGTGCTGGCGCAGGTGGAGGATCGGGATCTCTGTGATGGCTTCTTTGATCCCGAAGTTGCCGCAACGGAATCCCAGGTCTATGTCCTGGGAGATCGGGCTTTGGTTGAAGTCCTCTGTGCCCGCGCCGCCTACCAGATGGTGTATGCCTACGCGGCGGTGGCGTCCGATGGTACCCTAACGCCGTTGTCCTTGGATGGCTTCTATCCCGATGAGGCGGGCAACTTCCAGCGCGTCAGCGAACCCACTGTGGGCGGTCTGGCCAGTTTCGACCCCAGCCAGGGCCAGTTGACGATCTTTAGCAAAGCCCGTGGAATTGGCGACTGCGGATCCTTCGCCACCTATGGTTGGACGGGGGAAGGGTTGGCCCTAGAGACCTACCGTTATCAAGCCTGCAATGATGATCCCAATGGGGTGCAAACCGCTCCCGATCCAGAGAATTTTCCCCAGATTTATCCCTAGTGTATCCCTAGGGCGCTGACCATTGGCTGAGCCCCGTAAGCACCTGATCGGCGGTGGCCGTCCAGCCGACAATGCCGCCCTGGGCACGTACCATGGCCAGGGTAGCCTGCTTAAATTCGGGGAAATAGCTCTCGGTGGCGTCTTCCACCAGGAGGCATTCGTAGCCTCGGTCGTTGGCCTCGCGCAGGGTGCTTTGGACACACACTTCGGTGGTCACTCCGGTGACGATCAGATGGCTGATGTTGTGGGTTTTTAGCAGAAATTCCAGGTTGGTGTTGTAAAAGGCTCCTTTGCCCGGTTTTTCGATCACCGTTTCCTCCGGTGTGGGGGCCAGTTCGGGAATAATTTGGTTGCCCGGTTCCCCCAATACCAGGATTCGTCCCATGGGCCCAGGATCGCCAATCTTCAGAGCGGCATTCCCCCGCTGGCGTTTGCTGGGGGGGCAGTCGCTCAGGTCGGGGCGGTGGCCCTCCACGGTTTGCAGCACCAGCCAGCCCCGTTCCCGAAACGCCTGTTGCAGCCGTTGCACCGTGGGCACAATGGCTCGCAAGAGGCCGACCTCGTTGCCCAGTGCCGCGCCAAAGCCCCCCGGTTCCAAAAAGTCGCGCTGCATATCAATAATAATCAGGGCAATGCCCGTCTCGGTGGGGAGCGAGTAGTCGTAGGGTTGAGCCGTAATCACAGCCATGGCGGAAAATTTCCCAGAAAAGGACGCTGTAGACCCAGTCCAGCCTGAAATTCGCCGCTTTTTCTCGGCAAATCTTCACCTTTGAATCTGGGCACCGTTTATTCTAAGGGCAAGGGTTGAGATGAAACGGAGTCCATGATTACGCTATTGACTGATTTCGGCCATCAAGACGCCTATGTTGGCGTGATGAAGGGCATCATTGCCAGTCGTTGCCCCACCACCACCATGGTGGATTTAACCCACGATATCCCGCCCCAAGACCTCTGGGCAGCGCGGTTTCAGTTGATGAGCGTGTTTCCCTACTTTCCGCCCCATACGGTGCATTTGGTGGTGGTCGATCCCGGTGTGGGCACGGATCGGCGGGCCGTGGCGGTGCGGTTGGCGGGGGGCTATTTTGTAGGGCCAGACAATGGTGTGATCAGCGGTGTGATGGCCCAAACCCCAGTGCTGGAGGCCGTGGAGTTGACCAATCCAGCCTATTGGCATCGGCCCACCCCCAGCGCCACCTTCCAAGGACGGGACGTGTTTGCCCCCGTGGCCGCCCATTTAGCCAATGGGGTGCCGCTGTCTGCCCTGGGGACGCCCATCGATCCAGCGTCCCTCGTGCAGTTGCCCGTGCCGCCCCTCACCTCCACCGAGCAAGGTCTTGAGGGCAGCATTCAGTACATCGACCACTTCGGGAATGCCGTCACCACCCTTCCCGTCGATTCCTTAGGCGATGGCCCCTGGCACCTGGTTTGGAACCAGCAAACCCTGCCCAGTGCCACCACCTACAACGATGTCGCCCCCGGTGCGCCCCTGGCCCTAGTGGGTAGCCACGGCTTGTTGGAAATTGCCGTCAACCAAGGCAGCGCCAAGGCGCAGTTGGGGCTGCGGGTGGGCGATTTAGTCTGGCTGCCCACCTAGGAATACCCCATCCAAGACGCTAGATTGCGCGGATGAGCCGCCATGCACCACCCAGGAATTGGGGCCAACCAGCCGATGTGAGGACAGCAATTCTCATTTTGGTCAATTGACCGTTCGCCCTGAGCTTGTCGAAGGGTGAACGGACTTCGGCAAGCTCAGCCTGATCGGTCTTTCGTCAATGCGTCAAGTCATATTGAGAATTGCTGTGTGAGGATAGCCGCCTAGGTCAAGGGCGATTTGGCAGGAAGGCCGGGAAGGCGGGGAAACTTGTCGGGGGTGCGGCTGATTTTATCGAGGATGACGTTGTGGCGCACACCCTGGATGAGGGGGGTGGTCATGGGGCGCACCTCCCGCAGTTGGCCACCGAGGCGGGGCAGAATGGCGATCAGGCGGTCTTCTTCTTCGGCTGACCACTGGCCTCGATAGAGTACCGCTTGGCCCCCCAGGGTCATCAGGGGCAGGGCATATTCAGCGCAGGTGTTGGTTGGCCCTACGGCCCGTAGCAGGGCGAGGTCAAAGGCTTCGCGGTAGCTGGGCTGATGAGCCACCTGTTCAGCTCGTTCGGCCAAGAAGCGCACATTGGTGAGGCCCAGTTGGGTGCTGACCTGTTCAAGGGCAGCAATTTTCTTGCGGGTGGCGTCCATCAGGGTCACCGTCCAGCCGGGGTAGACCAGGGCCAGGGGCAACCCTGGAAAGCCACCGCCCGTGCCGATATCCACCACCGACAGCGGTTTCTCCGCCAGGGCTTCTTCCTTCAGCCAGGGGGCGATGCCCTGGAGGGAGTCCCACAGGTGTTTTTCCCAAAAGTCTTCCGGGCTGGTGATGCGAGTTAGGTTGAGGGTTTGGTTGATGGCGACGATGGCTTGGTACAGATCCTCGAAGCGACTCTGGAGGACATCGCTGGGCTGCCATTGCAGAGTAGCTTGCCACAGATCGGTGGGGTTGGGCAGGGTGGGGGTCTGGGTCATTCCCAATTGGCCTCCGAGGCGATAGATTGCGGTTCCGTTCGGCGTTCTAGGGTCAGCCGTCCTTGGTTGAGGTGCCAGCAGCGATCCGCCAGGTGGGCCAGTTCATCGGCATCGTGGGACACCACTAGCAGTGTCCAATTTTGCTTAAGCTGTTGCAGCAGGGCAATAATTTGCTGGCGCATCGACCAGTCTAGCCCCGCCGTGGGTTCATCCAGCAAGAGCAGGTAGGGTTTGCGAATGAGCTGCACCGCCAGGGCCAAGCGCCGCTGTTGCCCACCGCTGAGGGAGTGGGGCAGGGTGGTCAGGTCTAAATGGTCTAACCCGACGGCTTGAAGGGCTTGGTCGATCTGGGGGCGGTCGAGTTCGGGGTGACCGAGGCGTAGTTCTTCTAAAATGGTGTGGCCGCAGAAGTGCCGTTCTGGGAACTGGAACACCAGCCCCGCCACCTGGCGCAGCGCCTCTGGTTCTAGGGTTTGTTCGCGCCACCGAATGCACCCCGCACTGGGACGGGCAAACCCCGCCATCAATTCCAGCAAGGTGCTTTTGCCCGATCCGCTGGGGCCATAGATCACCCCCAACTGCTGGGGGGCCAATTCTAGCGACACCTGGCGGAGGATGGCCGCTGGGGTGGCCGCCGGGTGATAGGTCAGTTGATCGAGGTGCAGCATGGGTAGGACGATCCTGAGCAAATTCTCCAGGCAGGACTCATACTCAATCCGACTTGTTTGCCCCTGGCGTCAGTGGGCGAGGGAACCTCGCCCCTACGGTTTGCTGGGCTGGGAATCGGGGTTATCCAATTCGGATTTGGTATCAGGCGGGAAAACTCTTTTCCAGTGTGCCCCACTTTGCCCCTCCTAGGGCTTGGGATGAGGCAGTAGGCCAGTGTAGCATCTGGAACAGGGGCACCTCCTATCCCCCTTTTCCAAAGACCACAATGGCCGTAAGGGCCATACCTAGCCCCTTTGCTCCAATGATCCTTGGTCTTGAATCAGTGAGTTGTCCTATGGTGGTTCAATCATTTCCACGGTCTGCGACATCCCTTCGGCCCCATCGGTCTCGGTGGCGGGCCTGGTTGGCGGGCACCCTCACGACAGCGGTCATTGGTCTCGGTGCGCTTCCGGCCTTGGCGGGCGATCCCTTCCGCCCCACCAATCCCCACGCCATTGGCGAGGCCACCGAAGCTACCTTCAAGGCGATTTTCTATGAGGGCAACTATACCGCCGCCCAGCGGTTGGCCAACCAAGCCATCGCCGCAGAACCGGGCGAGCCCATGAACTATGCCATTGCCGCCGCCCTCGACTACCTCAACCAGGATCTCGATGCCCTGCTGAGCAAGGCCCAGCAAACCCAGTCCGCCGCCGCTGACCTGAAGGCCACCGATCCCCTGCGCGGTCACCTCTATACCGCCGTCGGTCTATTTCTAGAGGGAGCCCATGTGTTGCAAACCCGAGGGCTAGCCCGGGGCACTCCCACCGCACTGCGGATGTTGCAGCAGGTGTTTGCCGAACTGGAAGCCGCAGAAGCCATCAGCCCCAACGACCCCGAACTCAGCCTGCTCAAGGGGTTTATGGATTTGCTACTGGCGGTGAATCTACCCTTTGCCAACCCCGATCAAGCCATTGGTCGGCTGCGTCAGGGCTACCCAGACTATCTTTCCCACCGGGGGATTGCCATCGGCCTGCGCGATCTCCAGCGCTACGATGAAGCCCTGGCCGAGGCGAACAAAGCCCTCGCTGCCGCCCCCGATAACCCCGACCTCATGTACCTCAAGGCCCAGGTTCTCTTTCTGCTGCAAGACTACCGGGGGAGCCTGCCCTACTACGCCGCCGCCCTCACCTATGCCGACCAACTGCCCGCCTCCACGGTCTGGCAAATTCGGTTTGAGGAATGCCGCGCCCAGGGCACCACGCCGGAGGTGTGCTCTGCCCGTGCCAGTAGTGCCGCCAATAGCGCGAACTGAGCCAGCCCTACGCCCCCGTTGCCTTGTCCAGGGTGGAAGGGGGCAGGGGTGTGGCACAATGAACGTTCCCACCCCAAGATCGGGGGTTTTCAAGGAACTGGCCCCATGCAAGTCGAATTTCGCGAATGCGACTTTTTTAATGTGTGGATTTGGCTACGGTTTGAGACCGTGCCCTCCAACCTAGAACAGCAATATATCGATGAGGTGTTTTCCTCCTGGTTTTTCCTGGGCAAGCTGGGCGGCTTCAACGCCGAAAACCTTCAGGTGCAAGACACCGGGCTTGATATCAGCTACATGCCCTACGACGAGGGACAGCTCGACAACAGCCTGCTCTCAGTGATGCACAACATGGGCGAAGTCGAGTATCAAGGGGTTTGGGCGCGGTGTTGGTTCGACCTGGGCACCAGCGACGCCCTAGCCTTGGACGTGTTGATCAACGCCCTAGAACAGTTCAGCCGCGAATACGTGGTGATCGACGCCTGCTACATCGGCGGCGAAAACCCCGATTGGCCTATCCCCCGCAACCGCCGCCCCGAATTTGTGGACGCCGAGGATAATTAAAACGCCAAGCATCACTCACCCGGAGTCACTCACCCGGAGTCACCCCAGAGAATGGCTCACCCCAGCACCAGAGCAAACCCTCTAGAACTTTGCGGTATGGTAAAACTATATCCGCCCTGACCCAAGCTGAGGATTCCCATGTCCTGGAATAGTTCTCCTTCCATCCTCGACCGCGTGTTTGCGGCTCTACCCTACATTTTGGCCATCACCGCAGGGCTACCCTACGGGGTTTTTGTCTTGCAGGAAGTTCCCGCCATTCAGTTTTTGCTGCTGCCCATTGCCCCGCTGCTCCAGGTTTATATGGGGCTTCAGCGGTCGATTCCCTTCTTCGGGCTGATTGTCTTTTTTGCCCTGATTTTGCTAGTCGTGCGCAACGAAAATATCAGTCGCTTTATCCGCTTCAACACCATGCAAGCCATTCTGCTCAGCTTCATCCTGGCGGTGTGCGGCCTCATTTTGGATCTACTGATGCCCGTGCTAGGCGGCGGTGGGCTATTAGTGCAAACCTTTGCCAGCGCTCTATTTCTAGGGATGTTGGCCTCCGTGGGCTATTCCCTCGTACAAACTTTCCGGGGTGAATACGCCGACATCCCCACCATTTCCGAAGCTGTGCATATGCAGGTGCGCTAACCCAAGACTTCTCGGGGCGAAAACGCTAGCGATCCCCCTAGGCGATCCCCCTCAATCCCCCTTAACAAGGGGGACTTTGAAGCGGATCTGCATAAACGTGGCTTAGAAGGAGTTGATTAACCGTCGTACGGCACCGCCCACCGCACGGCGCATCTGCTGTTTCCGTCGCCAGCGCTGAAACTCCTTGGTGTAGCTGTACTCGTTGGGACGATAGATTCGCCAAGCATCCCAGGCCAGTTTCAACCCCCAGGGAACAGATAGAAGATATAAAAAGAGATTGGCAATGGCCGCCCAGAACCCATTGCCCCCAGTGACAATCAGGATGACGAGCCAAAACCCGGCCAGAAAACAGAACCGAGACAAACTGTGCTGGAAGCGTTGCTTGCGTTCTTGGTCAAACTGGCGTTGGTCAGCAATTTCGTATTTTTTGATATCCCATTCCCGCTCGGCTTCGGCCAGGGTCTCGGCGGAAATGCCCAGTTCTTCCGCAATTTCCAAAAGCTGGGCGCGGGACAGGTCGCCGGACTCCGTCTGTCGGGCCATGGCGATACTGAGGATTTGCTGGGCATCCTCCGCCGGATAGAGAAATGCACTGTCTTGATTGTTCAGATGTGTCATACCATTACCCCAGAACGGCCTGATTGCCACAACAACGCCTATCCCCTTATAGACAAAATTTTGCCAATTGGGGGGAGGGTTGGGGTACGGAAAACCTTGTACGGTGCGCGTCAACGTTCGTGGGGCGGGCGCTCAGCGGGTTGGGGCACCCTGGCCGTATACCAACGCTAGTGAACTAGTTGCAATCCTTGGAGTGTGTATCATGACCCAACTGGTGCAAATTCGTCTCGATGACGGCACCGAAATCTACATGGAGGCCACCGAAGACGTGGTGGCTCCTGCGACAGACCACAATTCTGGCGAACTCTACAGCGAAACCAGCCGCACCTCCAAAGGGTTAGGCGGCATGACCAGCCAAGCCGCCCAAGCCCACGCCGTGCAAAGCTTTAAAGCCATTGAAAGCACCATCCGCACCTACACCAACTACACCATGAACGCCTTTCAAAACATGGCCTGCGCCAATGTGGAAAAGGTGACCCTAGAATTTGGCCTAAAGGTGGGTGGCGAGGCTGGAGTTCCCTATGTCACCAAGGGCACCGCCGAAAGTAACCTCAAAATTACCGTGGAATGCAACTTTGATCGCCCCAAGGAATAGGGGCTAGGCGATATTCTCTGGTGGCGTGGGTACGGGTAACAGAAGACCACGGCCCTCCCCCAGTGCCGGAGCCATCCCTTCCCAGAGCTTACCCAGTGCAGCAGTCGGTTCCCCTGGGTGGAATGCCGCCCAGCGTTAATTAAGACCATCTATAGTATGGGCAGATTATTGCCAAGTGCCGCCACAATAACAACGTGGGATGCTTTGGTTCACAGACCCTTTGGTTCACAGACCATGGTTTCCTGAGTTGCGCTGACCTGGGCTGAGATGGCCCCTACCCTTTACCCCCAACGCTTATGGTGTCTTTGATTGAAAATCCTCTGCGGGTTGGCCTTCAGCAAGACCGCATCCCGGAGCCGCAAATTCTGGTGATTTTTGGGGCTTCTGGCGACCTCACCCAGCGTAAAATTGTCCCCGCCATTTACCAAATGCGGCGGGAACGGCGTTTGCCGCCAGAACTCACGATTGTGGGAGTAGCCCGTCGGGAATGGAGCCATGACTTCTTTCGGGAGCACCTGCGGGAGGGCATCGAAGAATTTGGCAACGGCATCGGCCATGAGGCGGTGTGGGAGGACTTTGCCAAGGGGCTGTACTACTGTCCCGGTGATATCGACAATTCCGAATCCTACCAAAAGCTAAAAACCCTGCTGGCGGAACTGGACGAGCAGCGGGGCACTAAGGGCAATCGGGTGTTTTACCTGTCGGTGGCCCCTCGATTTTTTGGGGAGGCCACCCAGCAACTTGGGGCAGCGGGGATGCTGGAAAACCCTGACAAGCAGCGGCTGATCATCGAAAAACCCTTTGGTAAGGATCTGGCCTCGGCCCAGGTGCTCAACCGGGTGGTGCAAAAAGTCTGCGACGAGCGGCAGATCTACCGCATCGACCACTACCTCGGCAAAGAAACCGTCCAAAACCTAATGGTGTTCCGCTTTGCCAACGCCATTTTTGAACCGCTGTGGAATCGGCAGTTTGTGGATCATGTCCAAATTACCGTGGCGGAAACCGTGGGTCTGGAAGGACGCGCCGGATACTACGAAACCTCCGGTGCCCTGCGGGACATGGTGCAAAACCACCTGATGCAGTTGTTTTGTTTGACGGCCATGGAGCCACCCAACTCCCTTGATGCCGACAGCATCCGTAACGAAAAGACCAAGGTTCTCCAGGCCACCCACCTCTCGGACATTGACGACCTCAGCCAGTGCGCCGTGCGGGGGCAATATTCCGCCGGGTGGATGAAGGGCCAAGCGGTACCGGGCTACCGTGAGGAGGAGGGGGCCAATCCCGAATCCACGGTACAAACCTTTAGCGCCCTAAAGCTCGAAATCGACAACTGGCGCTGGAAGGGGGTGCCCTTCTACATGCGTACCGGCAAGCGAATGCCCAAGAAGGTGAGCGAAATTTCCATTCACTTTAAGGAAGTGCCCCACCTGATGTTTCAATCCGCCGCCCAGCAGATGAACCACAACGTCTTGGCTCTGCGAATTCAGCCGGACGAGGGCATTTCCATGCGGTTTGAGGTGAAGACTCCGGGCAACTCTCTACGGACGCGCTCGGTGGATATGGACTTCCGCTACGATGCCGCCTTTGGCCAAGCCAACACCGACGCCTACGCCCGCCTGATTGTGGACTGTATGTTGGCCGACCAAACCCTGTTTACCCGTGGCGACGAGGTGGAAGCCTCCTGGCGCTTGCTCACCCCGCTGCTGCAAGTGTGGGATGCCCCCGCCGCCCCCGCCGTCATCCCCCTGTACGAAGCCGGAACCTGGGGGCCAATGGAGGCCGAGTTCCTGCTGAACAAAGACGGTCGCCGTTGGCGCAGGTTGTAAATCCCTCACCCCTAGCCCCTCTCCCTGTGGGAGTTACTGCTTATGTACATCTCTCATGTCGTCAGGCCTGGAGGATCCCCCTAAATCCCCCTTAAAAAGGGGGACTTTGAGTCCGGTTCCCCCCTTCATAAGGGGGACTTTGAGTCCGGTTCCCCCCTTCATAAGGGGGGCTAGGGGGGATCCAACCCTCAGTACAAGGTGATATAGGAACTCATGTATAAACAGTAGTCCACAGAAAGCTCAGAAACCCCACTCCCCACCCCCGAAACCGCCATGACTATGACTCCCACCGTTGCCCTACAACGTCCCAAAGACATTTCCATCGACGAGATTGAATCGGAACTGCGAAATATTTGGCGACAGCAGGATTCTGGAGCCGCCGCCCCCGTCGCCACCCGTGCTAGTACCTTCACCATGGTGATCTACGAGCCGGAGGAGGTGCAGCAAGTCCTCGCCGCCCTGGAGTTCTACCCCGGCCCCATCGACGGCAACCACGGCCCCCTCACCCGTGAGGGCATTCGTCAGGCGCAAATGGCCTACGACCTGCGGGTAACGGGTCGCATGGATCCGCCTACCTTAGCCAGGGTGCGCCAGGAATATAGCCAACTCTCCCAGGCCCAAAAGGAATACAAAAACCCCGACCTGCGCGGCTTTAACCTCAGCGAATCCATTTCCGCCCACAACCCCTGCCGGGTGATTACCCTCTGCCCCACCTTTGGCGAAGATACGGGGGTAACGGCCCAGGTGTCGGCCTACTGCCCAGTGCAAAAGAAAAGCACCAGCAACCTCATCTGCTGCGAATACATCACCCTGCGCGGCACCAAGGCGGCTTTAGAACGGGTGAGCGACCTGGTGGCGTCCCTCATCTTGCCGGAGCTGCCCCGGTTTGTGTGGTGGAAGGCTACCCCCAGCCCAGAGCAGCCGATTTTCCAAAACCTGGCTAAATCCAGCAACTGCATCATCGTCGATTCCAGCTACTTCAGTGACGCCGAGGCCGAACTCCACACCATGCAGTGCCTCGTGGAAGAAGGTATCACCATCGCCGACCTCAACTGGCACCGCCTCGCCCCGTGGCAAGAACTCACCGCCGCCGCCTACGACCCCCCGGAACGGCGGGAATCCCTCAAGGACGTAGACCGCATCAGCGTGGACTACGAACAGGGTAACGCCGCCCAAGCCCTGATGTATCTAGGCTGGTTCGCCAGCCGCCTAGACTGGGAACCGGTGGACTACACCGAGCAAGGCGGCGTCTACAACCTCAAAACCCTTCACTTCCGAGGGCCAAACGGCATCGACATTGAAGCGGAACTGGCGGGCATCCCCGTGGCCGATTCCGGCGAAGTGATCGGCGACCTCACCGGAATTCGGCTGATTTCCACCGATCCCACCGCCAACTGCTGTACCATCCTCTGCTCCGAAACCACGGGCTGTATGCGGATGGAAGCGGGCGGCGGTGCCCAAGCTTGCCAGGTAGAACAGGTGACGGCGCTGTCTGACCAAAAGGCGGACTTCATGCTGGGTCAACAACTCCAGCGCTGGGGCGAAGACGTGCTCTATGAAGAAAGTCTCGCCATGGTGGCCCAAATGATGAAGCTGCTTCAGGAGGCCCCTTAAAAGATCGTTTGTCTACCTTTTGTGTCCAGCTTTTTGAGGCAAAAAGTTTCCATAGTAATCATCATTTCTGAAAAGTCAAGGATTTGCCTCTAAGTAGGCGACTTTTGCACGCGCCCTTGCTATCCGTCGATATAGTCCTCCCTATTCAGCCCGCCGAATCAGGCTGTACCTACCTTTAAGTGAGAGGACTCGCTATGACACTATCCTTGTGCTCCCAATGCAAAAACTACTCTGAAGAGGTTTGTTTGTTGGGGCAGAGCTATGCCGATGTGTTTAGCTCAATTCAAACCATGGCCGATCCGCAGGAGGGCCAGCGCCTCAGTTCCTCCCTGGCAAGCTGTGCCTACTGGGAAGAATCGGATTTGTCCAAGCTGTTTAGCCGGGATGTGACCCTGAGTTACCATGCTTGGAGCCGTTTGGCCTACATGAAAATCCAAAACGGTGACCGGGATCTTTTCCAAAACCTGATCAATGTGGCGCGAGAGGTTGTCTTGCAGCAACGCCAGATCCTTGAATTTGGGGTGAGCCTGACGGCTGGTGATACGCTGGCGACTCAGAAGAGTTCCGCACCGATGGCAGAGGAGGAGCCGCCCCAATCCGACGTTGGGGTTGAGGAAGCCTCGCAGCCGCTGTCTTCGACCCTGAATTTGCGGGGTGAAGCGGTGGCGATGGGGACTGTGGATGAGGCAACCCCCGTCCCCCCCCAGGCCGAAGGTCTGTCGTCGTCCGTTCCGCCAGAGGCAACCGCCGCCGCATCGGGCCTGCCTGTGCCAGCCCCCGTAAAGCTGCCCTCGGCAATGCCATCGTTTCATCCTGAACTGGTGGGGCAACCTGGCATTCCGGTGGCGAATGACCCGATTGAATTGGCAATGCAAGAACTCTGGGTGATGGCAACCGCCTCCAGTAATGGGGATCACAAGGGGCATCACTTGGAAGAGGGGCTGGACGCGGGGCGCGGTAGTGGCCGCCTTGATCCGACTGCCGATTAGATCCGCCTAGCCCCTTCCCCGTTACTCCGTCGCCGCTGTGGGCTACGGAGGGCCGATGTCCCCCAATGCCCCGCTGGGGAGGATCTCGATGCAGATCTTCCCCAGCGAGGTTGCCAAGGGTACGGCCCTAGCGGTTTTGGGGCGACGGGGCGTCGTCGGGATGCTGATCTGGAGACGCTATCCCTAGGTGGGTAGCCTCGGTCTTCATAGGGGGTGAGATACCTGACTATAGGGGGTGAGATACCTGATTAAATGTGTGCTACAACACTCTTGTTGCTTCTCAAAAAGCCAGCAAAGATGAAGGTGCGGAATCTATCAGCATAGAACAAATGTTCTTGCTTGAACGATACCTTATCTGATTTGAGGAGTACCACATGCGTCGCCACGAAAGAAATCAACGAGTAGATATTGATGAGTATTTCCATGGGTTTGAGGATTTTAGCGAGTCCTTAGCCACTCAGCCTAGCTGGCCCCCTGCGGATTCTTCCAGTGCTCCGTCGGTCAAAGCGATGCTGATCAGTGCCCGTGACCAAACCGCCCCGGCCTTGGCTCCCTATCAGTATCAAAGCTCAACCCTGAGACCGTCTAAAGCCCTCAGTGCTTTGGAGTTGGAGGCGGCCCATCGAGCGGTGTCTAGCATCAAAAGCCAGTTAATTGGAGACCGTGACCCCGGGGTTCAAGCCCAGGTTTCCCCTCCAACGCCAGCCGCCGCTGTGGTGGAGGACGGATCGGGTTCCCCATCCACCTCGTTTTTTCCAAGTTCTTTAGCACTTCAGCAAACCTCATCGGCCTGGAGGGAACCTCAGTTCTGGTGGGGCAGCCTGGTTGCCCTCCTAGGCACCACGGTTGCCGCTGTGGTGGTCTATACCTACAACAGCCCCAATTTAGATCTCTATCTGAAGCAGGCCCAAGTTCTCAAACAGCAATCCCTCGCGCAGGTTAACCACCTGGGTCGCCTATCGTTGCAGCAGGCCCATCTTGCCCTACCGACTCAGCCCGTCATCTCCAAGACAAACCGCACGGCGGATCAAGCTGCCCTGGCCCAGGCGATGAAATTGGCCTACACGGCGGCGGAGCTAACGCAGTCTGCCATTACCCCTGAAGATTGGCAGCAGGTGCTCCTGTTTTGGCGGCGAGCCATTGACGAACTTCAGCCGATTCAGGCTGAAACCCCCCTCTTTGAGCAAGCCCAGGAACGGCGTCGGATCTACCAAGACAACTTTGCCTACGCCCAGAGCGAGCTAGACAAAGCCCCCTTCCGCATGGCTGTCCAGGCCGCAGAATTGGCGTCTGAAAAGGCCGCCAACGCCACCACCTCAGAGGATTGGGCTGTCGTTGCCGCCACCTGGCAGGAAGCGCTTAGCCAGATGGAGTCCGTATCCACCAAAAGCCCTCGCTACAAAGTTGCCCAGGCCAAACGCGCCGAATATGCCACTAAGTTTGCCTATGCCCAAAACCGCTACCTGGCCTTGCATGTCCAGGGAGAGATATAGATCGGTCTACCGTCCGCAAAATTGGCAAGATCGACAGATCGGCTAGATCGATGCCTAACACCAGTTTTCAAGACCCTATCAGCCTAGGCTTGATAACTGAGGGCAAAGCATTCCGGCGGCGACTTGGGACCCACCAGGGTCAACACGCCATAGTCCGTTCTAGAGTAATCCGAATCTTTGTAGTACAACACCACCGCCGACGCCTCTGGATTATTCTGCGTAATTGCCTCAATGCAATGTTGGTCGGTCAAGTTTTGCTTCTCCACAAAGGCCAGCTTTGGCCCCGTCGCCAAATCGGTAAACACTACCGCCCCCGGCCCATATTCCGCAAATCCTTGCCATGCTAGGGCCAAAATAGGCTGGTAATACTGGGTCAGCCGCTGCAACGCCACCGTCGAAATCGCCCTAGGACTCGGCTGGGCATGGTGCAAAATCACTGCATTGGAGGCCTCCTGCCCTCGGTCATCCTGCGGCAAAGACTCCTGACGACGCAAATGGGCGTACAAGGGTTTATCCTCTGGCACCCACTCCAGAAGATCCCCCGGCTGGCAGTTCAGGGCATCGCAAATCCCCTCTAGCCGTTGGGGCGTCAGACGAGGCATGTCCTCCGCCTTACGCAATCGGTAGACCGAATTTTCAGTGATATCCAAGGCGGTCGCCAGATCCTTATTCCGCACACGCCGCCTAGACATCACCTCATGCAACTTCCATCGGATAGGCATGACTCTCTGGAATGGAACCGTAGATAGTCTTACCATAAAAACACAATCTACGTCTCACGATGATTTATGGCCTTGAGGTGTTGACTTTAGTCTACATCTGGCGTAGAGTTAGGTCACTGGGGAAACATAGCCTCGCTTCACTTCCTCGCCTCCGTGACTACCGTCGCATCCCACCAAGGTATTGACCATGAACAACCGTGACCACGCTTCATCGACTCGGCAACGCAAGTCCAGTCTGCTTCCCCTCCCCGTGAGTAAAGCCGAAGGGCTATCCATGGGGATGCGCTTTTTCCAAGACGGCCACTGGTGGGAAGTGGATGGCTACATCCATGGCCGCGCCACCAGTTATTACAAATGCAAGCCCGTATGCGGCGTAGAAAGCCGCTTTTACACCGAGTCTGAGATTCGGCAAGCCCTTAACGAACAATTAGCCACTATGAACATGAACCTAAACCACAGCGTCCACCACTCCGATGATCGGGGGACAGGTCGATTGGCCCCTGAATCGCGCCCCAGCCGTTGTACCAAAAGCCACGGTACCGTCGCGAGACGTCGATTGAGCCCCGGTGTCGTTAGCCAAGCTACGGGCAAGTCAGACACCCTCAAAATCTTATTGGTCGGAACCCGCGATACCGTTAAGCGGGCCATTGCCGCCTTTCATTCCATTGGCTACGCCAACACAGCGGACTGGAGTCCCTTTCAACCTCGGCCCAATAGTAAAGAGGTGCTGAGTATTTTAGTGCAAAAAATCTGAGGGATGTCCCAGTTCTATGGATCACCTTTTAAAAAGACTTGAAGAAGATTGATCCAGCAAGCGACCTTGACGTGAGTAAACCTCAAAGCCTAAACGCTACTTGGCAAAAGAATCCGACGGAACATCGACCAATCCTAACTACAAGCAATGATGGAGAAGAATGATGCGAAAGAATCCGGCTGCTGTCACCTTTGCGTTATTGATCAACTATAGCTTTGAACTTGGCGAAGCCAACCTCGTTGATCTGATTTACTCTTGGATCAATTCCTATCCTGGGAAATGGGTGATTACAGCTACCGTAGAAGCTATTTATCAGGGACGATACAAAGTAAATTCTGTCTCCAGAATCTTAGAATTCTGGAATCTTAAAGGCTATCCCGTGCATCATTTCGACTACGACTTTGCCGATGTCGTATGCAAGAAACTCATGGCATCAGATATGAGCGAAACAAATTTGTCCACCTTTCAAGGAGCGATATCTATGGACAGCCAAAAGCATGATGGAACCGAAATTAAGATCATTTCAACCGCTAACCCAGCGCATTCCAACCCTCTACAACTGAGTCCTAAATCTACTTCCGAAGCCACGACAACCCATCGCCCCAATTCCAAGATTGACCAGTGTGAACGCTTAGTTGTCCATCTATCCGCCTAACCTCCCCCTAGCACTTCATCCCAACGATTTACGGTCCGAATATAGGAAATGCTCCGCTGCTTTGGTTACCCCTCCCCCTTCTATGTCCTGCGAGGATCCCTATGAATATCCACGCCTCGAATAGCCATGCCTCAAACCTTAACCCTTACCCTGCTAACCCCTCAAATTTCAACTTCTACAGTCCCTACGATGCCTACACCCCATCGTCCCATGTGCCACTCCTAGGCTATCGCCAGACTAGTCCCTATCAGCCCTCCCCAGCACCAGACGGTTATCTGTATGCCTCAGAAGTCGTCATCCTTGAGCCGCAAGTCTTTTCCGACATTCCCTCCGCCGTTCACAGCCTCCGCCGTAACCAGTTGGTGGTGCTCAACCTAGCCAAAATGACCTATGAAGAGGCTCAGCGATCTGTCGATTTTATTGCAGGGGGGGCCTACATGTGCCAGGGATCCCTAGAAAAAATTGACGTCAATATCTTCTTGTTAACGCCGCAAGAGACCAACATTAGAGTTGAGGCAAGTCAGTACCAGTCCGAATCCACGACTTCTCAGGAACTTCCCCTTCCAAATTCTGTTCCTGATGTCACTATCACCCCTCCTAGTTATTTCCTAACTCCTCGAGCCTCTTAGTTCTTTCAGTCCTTCATCATAGTTTTATCATGATTACATCTGGCACCATCCAAGGCATCTCATTAATCATCTTTAAGTCGCTTTGGGAGACTAAAGATGAAGCCTATAAGTTACTCAGTCAAAGGCTTAGTCATGCTATTTTCTACGCCTCAGAAGGATACAAGGAGAATTTTATCCTTAGGCATGGTTTTATTCGTCAAGAAGAATTCAGACCCTCAGTATCCCTTGAAGATATCTACGTAAATCCTCACTTTATTGATCACTCTGGAGGAATAAACCAAGCTAAAAAAGCAATATTTCCCTATGAAGAAATTGACTATCTAGCCAACCTAAATCTACTCTGTGATGGTTTTGAACTGAGCAATAAATATTCTCACTTAATTGTTAAGGGTGAGCAGGGAATTGGCAAGACAACTTTCCTAAAAAAGCTTGGCTTATCGGCTTTAATGAGCCAGGAATCCTCTAATTTTACTAAACGCTACATTCCAGTTTTTATTCAGATCAGCAAGCAAATTAAGGAAGAACTGGATCTGAAAGCAATGATCGCCCAAGAGTTTAAGTCCTGTGGTTTTCCAGAATACGAGGATTTTGTCGAGTCAGCCTTGAAGAAAGGAAGACTGCTAATTCTGATCGATGAATTAGATTCAGTCTCCCTTGAGAAACAAGGTCAGATACTTCTAAAAATCAAGGACTTTTCTGATATTTACAACATGAATCGGTTTATTATTGCTTGTCGAACCTCTAAGAAGACCCGTGCACTCAGTCGTTTTCATGAAGCCCTAGTTCTAGGTTTTGACAGTCAAAAAGCTCGACAATATATCCACAAATCATTGACTAGTGAGGTTCTTTTGTCTGGCGAGGAAGAAAGAGTTTTTAAGCATCTTGCTTCCGAAAATAAGTCTATTAAATATATCATTCATAATCCTTTTAGCTTGAGCATTGCGCTGTCTCTATATCAACGCAATGAAAATCGAATTTCAGGTCAAACCTTCCTCTATGACAAGATACTTTCACGACTCATTATCGCAGACTCGTCCCTAGACGAACTGACGGGTGATCTAAACACCCTTGAGGATTGTTTTAATGCGAGACTGAAAATTCTGGCTGAGACTGCATATGTCTGCCTGCAAAGTGGTAGACACAAATTTCATACAATGGAGTTTTATCGACTATACTCCTCTGTTCTGGATAAATATTCTATTCGACAAAACTCATCTAAAATTCATCACCTAAAAGAAGAGATTCTACTCGATTTTATCGATATATCTGATAACAATATTTGTCAATTCAAGAATCCTATAATTCAAAAATTGTTAATCGCCTACTATCTAATTGAAAATCTGAAAGTTCAGAACGAAGTGATTGAGGAATACTTTAATGATTCCGACTGGAAAGATGTCTTTATATTTCTATCAGGAATGCAGGGAGCAGACTATTTGATTGACTCTATACAACCACAATTAAGTCGCTATCTCTGTACAAAAAGGCTATCATCCTTTGTCGTACTAACGGTGGATCTTTCAGATAAGGTTAGTTTATCTCGTGATGCAGCAGTTAATCGCTGCTATGTAGCCTTCATGATTCTTGATGTCGTACTCCTATTTGGCCATCGTCAAAATGAAAAAAGACTGATTTCTAAGATTATGAAAAAAATTCGTAGGGTGATTGATATTTTAGAGCCAGACTCCGACTTTTTGTTTTCTTCTAGCCCTTCTCCAGACAATAGCTTTAAGTTGGGTGATAGGCATTTGATTGATCCTAAAATATTGCGAGGACTATCCTTGGAAAGACTTTTTGATGTGGCTTTGTCCTTAGCCCAAAAAACAGATAAATACGGACTTTTAGATACTCGGGAATCCAGAATTTTATTTTCGACGATCAATCGTCTAAAGAAACAATTAAAGAGCAAATCAATGTCGTTTTATCATCGCAAAATTTGTGAAAGCAATCTTTATAGACTATGGTTAAAAGCATTAAAGATCGAGGATCAGGATTTAAATTTCACCATTGATGAGCTTCAGGCCATGTTTTTGTACTATCAAAGTATTTGTTTGATTTTTTGCTGTATGAAAGAGGAATTTTATATTTCAGGACGAGTTTCAACACAGGTGAGTGAGATTATTTTTAATCCTCAATCTCTCTCAGGATGTCATTTTTTGTCATCCATCTGATACTGTATTGCTGGATTTGATGAGTTAGATACTGTCTAGGAGTTTTTTCAGATGATTGACGATAATTTGATTCAATTGAGCTTTCAGCAACTTGAAGAAATTCAATCTCGGATTAGTCAAGTCATTTTAGAGAAGCGATCTGCTCGTATTGCTGATGCTATTAAGGATGTCTTGAATTTGCTGAATACACATTATGCAGATGTCAGTCTATGGGATTTTTTGAATGAGCTTGCGGACACCTATCAGGATAATAGCCCAACCTCTTCTGTATCTATTGACCTAGGAGAACAGTCGGTATTAGAGCCAGACATTGGATCAGAACTTGACTCTAATCATTGGGTGCCCCCCTCTTCATGCTCAGACCCATTAGAGCGTCCCTGTGAAAACATGCGACATCAACCCCTAAAGAATTTACCCCAGGCCAATTTAAACTCCCAGGTAGAGGAAATAGCTAACTCCCATAACTCCGTGGCAGAGCAAGAGTGTGATATTCCATTACTCTACGATCCCGGAATGTTTTACGAACGCCTTCGGGTCATTAAAAATGAGGTTTTACAACATGAAGAGGCTCGTTTAATCTGGTTGACCAATGATGGCAGTCAAAAAACCTCAAAGGTATCGGGAAAAGCTTTGGCTGAGTTGCTACAAGAAACTATTAAGAAGCTAGAGCGACTCTGCGAAACAGAAACTGAGACTGAAATAAGTGTCGAAGATTTGAATCGAGAAGTTTTAAAAATTAGCGAATGGAGTGAGATGCACCTAGGAGTTTCCTTGAGAAAAGGTACATTAACTGTAATTACTCCCTTCGCTTCTAGGGAACTGCCACCTCAAGGATATTCACCTATGTTGACTATTGCTGACATGTGCCATCAGTCTGATCGAGGAAAGCTCCATATTCCTTTTTCTTAATCAGAATAGGATCACAACGATTTGCATTTCAACACATAACCGATTACAACTCCTCTTTCTACTAATTCTAGAAGAGGAGTTTCACGCTGAGGCCAATAAGTCTAAACATGAGTTGTGTTGAAATCTATGGTTAACGATTCTAGCAATCCCTGACTCTCTAATGATGAGTCTAACGACTAAACTGCCCGGTTGACTGACAAAATTTATGAACCTAAATTCTAACCATTCTCCCAAAGAAAGAGGCGTTTTGAGAATCTTAGCAATAAGTCAGTCAATCAGCTAAATTACTTTCTAAATTTTCAAGACGTTAGCATAGGGAGAAACCAGGAACTGTAGGGCAATCTGATTAGTCGCATCTTCTGAGTGATACTTATCTGCCCATGCCCTTACTATTTGATCAAGTTCCTGAAAGGCAAGGTCTCTGTGCTCCGGCAAAATCCCTAACGTTTCGATGCCTCGCATTACTTCAGGATCCTCATCTACCCAAGCATACATACCCTCAAAATAAGCAGTTAGTTCCTGAATCATGGTATAAACTCGGGCTTGTCGATCACGAGGGGAGTAGTCTGTCTTAAGTAGAATATAGGCAGACAGTTTTGGATTTAGTTTAATTTCCTTGACGGTTTCAGATTCTAGCAGGCGAAACTTAGCATGTTCCGCTAATGCATCGCTAAAAGCTGTTTGTTTTTCCAGGGGCAATGAAGCCTGAGACTTCCAATGTAATTCCTCAATCATGGAATACAAATGATCTTCTCGGATGGCTAGACATCGAGGAAGATTACTTGGAATACTGGCTTCTACAATGAATCGTTCGCTAGAGGTCAAGTCAAAGTTTATTAGTCTAGATTCTCCATCTTTCATCGGAAATTTGTCAGCCCATATATAGGAAAAACCAATGAGATAGGAAGGTTCGATACTGCCTAGCAAACACAAGGGTTCTCCACTGTCTACAAGAGCTTCAAACTCACCAACGATCTCCTTGACACGGCGAGGTTCAACGTGATGAAGAAATCCAGTTCTCCGAAGATTCTTTCCTTCTTCTAGATACGTTAGATAAACCGCAAACTTGGCTGCCATAGAAACAGCGTCAATTACGCTCCCATAACGATGTCCTAGATTCTTGATCAAATTAACCACCAAAAAAATCAGCAAAAGATCAATGTCGCTAGCTTTCATTGCTCTTGCAAGCTGGTGATGATTAATCCTAATTCCTACCATTACTTAAGCGCACTCCAACAAAATAGATGCAGCTAAATATAAAAATAACATATTTCAGTGATGATGGCCATGGAATTTCTTTTTTAACTTAAAAATTGACTAGAACGAGTGATCATATAAAACATAAAAATGTATTTATTCTCGTATTAGTTGCTATCAGATCAAGATGACTATTTATTTTTTGAGAATAAATATCCGTAGCATTACAGGATAGACTATGGTGGCAGGATCCGAGATTATACTGAATCTGGCTGGCCAAAGATTCTACGTCGGGCACGAAAATCGCGCCCCTACAGCATTGGTTTTATGTAGGGGTCAGACATCCCTTGACAGATATGCGTTCTAGGGTAGTGCACTAATCTACGGGCCAGAGAAAAAACAGCCAAAAATAGCCAAAAACAGCGATCTACTGCCGTAAGGTCTTTAGGGTCGCCTGATTATTCTCTAGCCTGTACGAAATAGGACTACCCGTCCTAGCAAGTTTTTTCAGTCAACCAGGACTGAGTGTGTGCTCGGATTGGAAGACTCATTCTTGCATTTTGCAAGAGGATATCTTCATTTTAAAGAGGTAATTTTATCTTTGAATTCTATCTATTAATTATTGATCTAGTTTTTGTTTTTTAGTATTAATAGAAGGCAGATTTTCTTTGAAAACTCCGCAGATTCAAATCTGAAGTGCAACACCCTGTCTCATAGCCGCCTGACTGCCTGACAGAAGTGGGTGAAAGGCTTGAAACCTCGTGCTGCGAGGGGGAAAAGGTGAGGTGACATGAGACGCTGGAATTGCATATCCCAGGGTCTTTGCCATGCCAGCCACCACCTGTCTCTATGATCAAGTGCTGTCCTTGCTGCGTCAATATAGCCATCGTCGGGATCTGCGACACCTCAAGGCCTTGGCGT
>NZ_JACJRS010000073.1 GCF_014697375.1 Phormidium sp. FACHB-1136 | reverse complement strand
GGGCGCAAAACCGAGACGGGGCGAGTGATTACCGCCAAGGGTGTCAAGCCCATCGCCAAGGTGGATTGGCCTCGGGAAGCCTTCTGGCTCTATGGGGTGGTTGACCCCGTCAGTGGATGGCATTGGAGCCAAACCCACCCCCATCTAAATCAGACGCATTTCCAGCAATTCCTCGATGATCTCTCCCGTGCCCTCGGCGACTCGGTCGTGGTGATGCAACTCGACCGGGCACCCGCCCATCGGGCCAAGGCCATTCAATGGCCCGAAAATATCATTCCGCTCTTTCAACCGCCCCATTGTCCCGAACTCAACCCCATAGAACGCTTCTGGCAACACCTCAAAGCCACCTGGAAAGGCGAAAACTTCCCCTCCCTCAACGCGCTTCAACAGCGGGTGGAGGAGGAACTCGCCCGTCTAACCCCGGAGCAAGTGCAGTCCATCACGGGGTATGACTTCATTCTTGATGCCCTACTCCAAGCGGAATTCCAGAAATCAGCCTGAATTGTGCTCAGCTTCATTTTGTATTGGTATTAGAAGAGTATATTCGCATTGCGAAGGAGACCCCAGATCGTCTTCAGATATGGTTTTGGGACGAAGCTGGATTTAGTTTGAGAGTGAGGAGAGGAAAAACCTGGACAAAGAAAGGGAAACGAAAAAAGGCTTCAGGAGAAAGGAGAAAAGGACGCTTCAGTGTGATGGGAGGAGTGCGTCTTTCGGATAAGAAGCGCATTGTTGATTTTATCAGTAAGGGAACTGGTGATAGCTTTTTCAGTGTCCTCCATGGATTCTACGAAGAAGTGAAACAGGAATGGGTTGGAGAAGGTAGACGGATCGAAGACTTTGAGCAGGATGGCCCTAAGATTCTTGGGCACCTCGATTAATTGAGTATCCAGGGAATTGCCGTCTCAAAAAAGAACACGGTGAGCCAGAAATAACCTTTCTATCGTACTGTGTCAGTCGTGATTAAAATGAATCTACTAGCGTCGTCTTATCGTCTTGATTAAAACCGTTTAATTCAGAACAGGTTCTCGTGTTTCCCAGAAGATGAAGCGCATAAAGTTATAGGTTAAGTTCTTCAGGCCCAAAATGACATCGATTGGTTTGCGGCCTGCATTGCTTTTGCGGTCTTTTTTATGGAGCGATTCTAGTTCATATCGGAATAATTCCCAGGGAATAATGTCATTGAGATATTTTAGGGTTTTATTTTTGTTGAGCAATTCCTGCTGGCGTTCCTCAAAGTCCCAGAATCCTTTTTGCCCCATAGTCCTGATGAGAAGTGAGTGATTTATATTATCTATGATCTCATCTTTTTGTGGGCACCTCGATTAATTACCATATAGCGAACATGAAAAGCCTGAAACCCCTGAAATCTCGTAGCTACTTCCACGAAGATTTGGATTTTTCGAGGTGCCCTTGTGTCTATCGACTATCTCTTTAAGAATTAAAATAATGATGATCAAATAGTGGAATGTTAGCCAATATTTTAGGTGACTAGATTCCGGCATGAGTCTCATTGTGAGATAACGTTTTCAGTATTTTTCGAGGTGCCCTAATGATCAAGTATTGGACTATTAGCAAATAGTTCAGGAATCTAGATTTCGACATGAGTCTCATTGTGAGACAGTGTCTTCAGTATTTTTCGAGGTGCCCAGTAGCCCAAAGCCTTTTACCATAGGGGTTTGGGCGAATTTGGCTCTAACGGCATCTTAGTGCATTAGATCTGACCTGGGATGAATGCGGGGACTTCAGGCCGTTAGCCCACTCGTCGTTAGGAGTCTGCGACCGGGGGCCCGCTGTCCCTGGGGATGAGGGTGAACCGGAATTTGTTTTAATGGCTCTATCAGGGCCATGGCTGGCGTGGGGCTAGGGCTCTGAGGGAAATATTTTCTTTGTTGGCAGACGTTAAGGGTGCTGAAATGCGCGTGATTGGCTTAATGAGCGGCACCTCCGTCGATGGTATTGATGTGGCCTTAGTAGAGATTGAGGGGCAGGGCTATGACCTACAGGTTGATTTAGTTGAGGGCTTCACAGAGCCTTACCCTGACGATCTCCGCCAGCGGATTTTGGCGGTCTGTGCCGGACAGCCCCTCACCATGGCGGATTTAGCGGAGTTAGACGAGGCCATTGCCCAAGCGTTTGCCCCATCGGCCCAACGCGCCATCGACCAAGCTGGCCCCGTGGATCTGGTGGCTTCCCACGGTCAAACGGTGTTCCATCGCCCGGTGCAGGGGGATCGGTTGGCCTATAGTGTGCAGTTGGGGCGGGGGGCCAGCCTAGCGCGGCGGTTGGGGGTGCCCACAGTCAGCAATTTTCGGCAGGCCGATATTGAGGCGGGCGGAGAGGGTGCGCCCCTGGTGCCCATTGTGGATCTCTGTTTGCTGGGCCATCCCCAACAGGGTCGTTGTGTGCAAAATATTGGCGGCATCGGCAATGTCACCTACCTACCTACCTGGGATCGGCATCGGTCGCCCCAGCCCCCGGCCATTTTGGGCTGGGATACGGGGCCAGGGAATTCCCTCATCGACATTGCCATGGCCACCCTCTCGGAGGGCACCCTCACCTACGATGCCGATGGCGCTTGGGCCGCCCAGGGCACACCCTGTCTCGACCTTCTATCCGATTGGCTGCAACACCCCTACCTACACCAGCCGCCCCCGAAATCTACGGGACGGGAGTTATTTGGCTGGGACTTTTTTCAAGACAGCTATCTCCAGGCCCAGGAACAGGGCTTGGGGCCAATGGACTTTGTGGCCACCCTCACCGCCTTTACCGCCGCCACCATTGCCCAGGCCTATCAATCTTTTTTGCCCGCCCTGCCAGAGGCGATTTTGGTCGGCGGGGGGGGCTGTCGCAACCCGGTGCTGATGGCCTATCTCCAGCAGCATTTCCCTGACATTCCCGTTATGCCCACCGACGCGGCTGGGGTTCCCGCCGAGTCCAAGGAAGCCATGGCCTTTGCGGTGTTGGGCTACTGGCGCTGGCAGTCGTTTCCGGGCAACTTGCCAACGGTAACTGGGGCCAGAACGGCCACCCTCCTTGGCGATCTCCACTATCCCTAGGGCACCCCAGGTTGCCCCAGATAGATAGGTTCGCATCAATCCCCTGGCTCAGGTATCCTACTCCCAGCAATAGGGCGTATGCTGGAAGGGAGTGGCTGACCCATCCAGAGATACTGGCCGCAGTTCTGGGCAGTGGCTACCCCTGAGGTTCATGGTTTGAGGATCAACCGGTGGTTCACAGTTTTTTAGTTGAACCAGGACGCTGGATCTTACAAGGAAGCTGGTTAGAGCGTGATCGCCTGCCCACCCCGGTAAAGGGCAAAATTTTGATTGCCTGGAGTCGGGATGATTGGTTCACCATGGTGATGAAGTTGGTCATGCCAGAGGCTACCCCGCCGGAGATGGCCCTCCAGTATCGCGGGCGGCTGGCCAGCGGCGATTGCCAATATACCTTTGTGCTTCAGCACAGCCAACTTGGTCGGGTTGAGGGGGAGGGCTGGGTGGCCCCCGATTCCATTATTCAGCGGTATTGGGCCTTGGGCGACCGCCAGCGACGCACCGGATTTGAAACCCTCCACCGCCTCGACGATGGCCGTTACCACCTCTCTAGCGGCATCATGACGGGCCACTACCTCACGAGCGCCATGGAGGCCACCCTACAACCCCAGGGGCCACCGTCACCGAGCGGCTAGCCACCGTTGGGCCGGGGAACGTCGGCTTGGGAGACGGGCCATGGCGGTAAGGAGCTTGGGTCTCAAAAAATCTGTGGTAAAACCAAGCTGTTATCGGAAAAAGTGGGCATATTAAAATTACGTTCACTGACATCAAGGATCGATGAAGATTCGGCCCAGATCTACCCCAATTCCTGAATCAAGGCTATGGAGCCAGGAAAAGGTGGTTAGGGGCAAGACCAGAGCCACATCACAGGAAGCCCAGGAGCGTATCGATCCAGTGTCGATTCGGGATCGATCCAAGCTAGCTGTTCTACGTGACCGTCTTTCTGGGGGGATCGCCTTGGTGGTAGGGGATGTTTTGGGCCTTCGCACATTGGCTAGTTATCACGTTTTATGGCAGATCCAAACCTAGGCACGAAACTTGCTAATCGCTACGAACTGATCGACGCCCTGGGGCAAGGATCCATGGGGCGGGTTTACTTGGCAGAGGATGTACTCCTAGGCGGCGTGAAGGTGGCGATCAAGTTTTTGTCGCAAACGATGATGAATGACAAAATGCGGGAACGCTTCATGCAGGAGGCGATGACCTGCGCTCAATTGGGACAAAAAAGCATCCACGTAGTGCGGGTCACCGACTATGGCGTCAACGAAGAAGGGGTTCCCTTCTATGTGATGGAATATCTCCAGGGCCAAAGTCTCAGCCAAATGATCAACCTTCAGCCCCTACCCATTCCTCGCTTTTTAGGGCTGATTCGCCAAATTTGTCTGGGGCTCCAGGCCGCCCACGAAGGTATCATCCTGAAAACCCAGGCGGAACCCGTTTCTATCATCCATCGAGACATCAAGCCCAGCAATATTATGATTGTCCAGGATCCCACCCTGGGAGAACTGGCTAAAATTTTGGACTTTGGCATCGCCAAGCTCATGCAGGCGGGCAATGACCAAACCAATTGCTTCATGGGTACCCTCGCCTACGCTTCCCCCGAACAGATGGATGGCCGGGAACTGGATGGCCGATCCGACATCTACAGTCTTGGCATCATGATGTTTCAGATGCTCACCGGGCACCTGCCCCTGCGGGCGAGCAGCCACACCTTTGGCGGCTGGTACAAGGTTCACCAGCAGGAAACCCCTAAGCGCATCGAGGAAGTGGACAGCCAACTGAAGGTACCTCGGCTGTTGGAGGATTTGATCCTGCGCTGCATGGCCAAGCGCCCCGAAGACCGTCCCCAAAGCGTCCAGGACGTACTCAACACCCTCGAACCCCTAGAGTCCCGCTACGTCAACGGCTTTCGCATTAGTCAGCGGATCAGCACCACCCTGAGCCGGGTGCCCGTGGTGCAGCCAGCGGAGTCCGGCGAGGCGGTGGACGACGACCAGGTATGTCGGCTGATGACCTGGCCCCCCAGTAAACCCATTGCCGAGATTGCCTTTCCCCACGCCATTCCCACCAGCCAGGGCAAATTGGCCACCCTCTGGGCCATGATGCCCCAGGCGGAAATTAACCGCCGCCTGATTAGCACCCGCTACAACACCTTTATTTGCACCATGTCGCCTCACCCGGTCATGCTGTGGCTCACGGTGCTCTACAGCAGCACCCACGGCGCACGCTGGTTGCCCTGCTACCTAGACCTCAAAACGCCCCTGGGCCAAGAGATTACCAGCCTCCTAGGAACCACCGGATCCTACCGACTGCTACTCTTTGCCCTAGAAAATCCCCGCCGCTGTGCCCATGTGTTGTCTTGCACCATTGCTCCTCCCCAGCGCACCATGATGCAGGAATGGGTGGTTACCGCCCGTAGCCGCCCGGATATTGGGGCCATGGGCACCAGCCGCGATCTCCTCCGCAACGAGTTCAAAACCAGCCTCAAGGCCAAGGTGATCCAAAAGCTAGAATCCATTTATATCGATACGGGGTCTAACCTGTCTGAGTAACCCCCACAAACCCACACCGATTTCAACCCTAGGCTGGTGGTGGGAGAAGGGAAGAAGCCAGTATGATAGCAACGTCATGATTGGCATGATTGGCCGTCGTAGGTCAGGCCGTTGATCGTCGCCTCCTGACCACCTTCGCCTCCTGACCACCGTGTCGTTACCCTACTGTTCATCCTGACCCGGCGTGAAAGATCCCTACCTCCAGTATCTCCGGCCCCTGATTTTTAATCGACTTAAGCTCGATCCCGAATGGCTGCATGGCTATGCCATGGGTATTTTGCATTGGCTGGGCCAGCCAACCCCTGCCCGTTCTGGTATCCAAACTTGGGCTAAAGAACAGTTTGGCTATGCCGATCCACGGTTGGAACAGTGCGTTTGGGGACTTTCCTTTCCCACCCCCCTAGGGCTGGCGGCGGGGTTTGATAAGGATGGCAAAGCGGCCCTAGCTTGGCCCCTGTTTGGCTTTGGCTATGCAGAACTGGGCACCGTTACCTGCCATGCCCAGCCCGGAAATCCACCGCCGCGCCTGTTTCGCCTGGTAGAAGACGAGGCAGCCCTCAACCGCATGGGCTTTAACAACCAGGGGGCCAATGCCTTGGCAGAACGGTTGGCCCCCCATTGGGAACACCATCGCCCTACCATCCCCATGGGCATTAACCTGGGCAAATCTAAAATTACGCCGTTGGAGGAAGCCGCCGAGGACTACCGAACCAGCTTTCACGCCCTGAAAGACTACGGCGATTACTTTGTGGTCAACGTGTCCTCCCCCAACACGCCGGGACTACGCACCCTGCAAGCCGCCGACCAACTTGCCCCTATCCTCGCCGCCCTACAAGCCGAAAACGACGGCCACAAGCCCCTGCTGGTGAAAATTGCACCGGATCTAGACTGGCCCGACATCGATGCCATTCTAGAGGTCGCCCAGGCCCATAGCCTAGCGGGTATCATCGCCACCAATACCACCCTCTCGCGCCAAGGGCTCAAAACCCAGATTGTGCCCCAAACCGGACGCCCCATCACCGAAGAGGCGGGTGGCATCAGCGGGGCACCTCTGCGCCAACGATCCACCGAGGTGATCCACTACCTCTACCAGCGCACCGGGGGGCAGTTGCCGATTGTGGGTGTAGGCGGCATTTTCACCGCCGAAGACGCCTGGGAGAAAATCATCGCCGGAGCCACTCTGCTGCAAACCTACACGGGCTGGATCTACGAAGGCCCCTGGATGGTGCAGCGCATGATGGCAGGCCTGGTAGCCAAGCTGGAAGCACATCGCCTAGACACCATCCGCGATGCCGTGGGCCTTCGTCACCGTTAACCCCACGCTCCCAAGGACGCCTACCTCTATCGGTGGACTTGGCTCAGTGCAAATTAAAGCTGGCATATTTCAGACCCAAATCTCCGTATAAACACTAGATTATTGAGCGTTTTAATTCGATCCTCCTGTATGGGATCAAGGGTGTCGCCCCTAGTCGGCCTAGGAAATCCATTCCGTAAGATCACGAACTGAAGGGAGAGATCGTCAAGTATCTTTATTAAGAAAAAGCAAGGATCTGATTTCCAGCCTTTTTTCTCAGTCATTTTACGGATTAAAGTTTGAGTCAGTAATTGTACGAAGCCGCTTTTTGCTCGATTTAAAAAGATTTAAGGCTAGAAATTATGGGGGTTCCACCCCTCTTAAGTGATGTTCTTCCCTTCGCTAAGGTGAAAGTGTCAAAGCATTGAACTGGGTAGTTATTCAGATCTTTGCGATCCATTTACCACTCTCGGATAGAGCGTGGCTAAATCAGGCTTGTTTGTGCCTATGACCAGCAAGCGGATATGGATTGCTGGTCTAGATCTGACTCAGTCGTTCTAAGTAGGGTGCTAAAAATGTCACGGGATGCGCTGATCATTGGCATTAATACTTATCAACATTTGCCCAGTCTAGGGGCTCCGGCTAAGGATGCTGAATCCGTGGCCCGCTGCCTCGAAAGCTTTGGAGAATGCCGGGTAATGCGGATGCCAGAGGCCATTCGGAATCAAAAGCCGACCGTAAGCCAGCAGGCGGTTGTGACCACCAAAATGCTGGAGGAAGGGCTGATTCGCCTATTTAAACCAGCCGGGAAAAATATCCCCCAGACTGCTATTTTTTACTATTCTGGTCACGGGCTACAGCGCAATGCGGGGATTCAAGAAGGGTATTTGGCCACCAGCGACGCAAACCCCGCCCTAGGTCACTATGGGCTGTCGCTCTACTGGCTGCGGCGACTTCTGCAAGAAAGCCCCGTGCGGCAGCGGGTGGTCATCCTCGACTGCTGCAATAGCGGCGAATTGTTGAATGTACTGGAAGCGGATCCGGGGGCTAAGGCGGGTACGGATCGCCTCTTCATGGCCGCTTCACGGGAGTACGAGGAAGCCTATGAAGCCCTGGAAGGTAACCACAGTGTTTTTACGCAGGCTCTCCTGTCTGGGCTGAACCCCTACAAAGTGAAGGGCGGTATCGTTAATGGCCACTCCCTCACCGACAGCGTTAACCGTCAGTTGAAGGGAGAACTTCAACAGCCCCTCTTTGAAAGCTCTGGGGGCGAGATTGTGCTCACCCGCCTGTCCGGTACCACTCCGGCGGTGCAAACCTCCAAGGCCACCACCCTAGATCGCCTCAAGCATTTGAGCTATGGCTTTTGCCCGTTTCAGGGGCAGGCTCCCTTTGATGTGACCCACGCCAACCTTTTCTTTGGCCGAGAAGAGGTGACGGCAACCCTGCTGGATCAGGTGATCCGAAAGCGCTTCTGTGCCCTGGTCGGGGCTTCGGGGTGTGGTAAAACCTCGATTTTGCGGGCCGGACTGATCCCCCTTCTGCAACGACAGCCCCAGACGGAACAGGATCCCCAGTGGGATGTGCGCTACCTCACCCCCGGCCATAGCCCCCTCAAGGCCCTTGCCGAAGCCTTTGTGGATCCAGACGTAAAGGGTATTCAGCGGGCGGAGCAAATTCGCCAAGCGGAGTCCTTTTTGCGGACTGGGGGGGAGGGCATGGCCCAACTGGTGCAGGCCATCACCCAACCCGACGAGGCCAAGGGCGGGCGTTCTCGGCATCTGGTGCTGATCCTTGACCAGTTTGAGGACATGCTGCGGTCGTCCATCTACCCTGGGCTGGAGCTGGAGCAGCAGAGCGTGATGGACTGTCTGCTGGCGGTGATTCAGCAGCCACACCTGCCCATTCATGTGGTGATTGGGCTACGAGCCCACTACCTACAGGATCTCCAGCGCTTTCCCGTTTTCTATGATCTGGTGGCCCAGCATGGTCTTACGGTGCCCGCCATGACCTACGACCAGGTGAAGTCCACTATCGTTGGCCCCCTCGAAAAGGTGGGTTTGCGCTATGACGCCAACCTGATCTATACCCTGTTGTTGGATGTGGTGGGGGCGTCGGGGGATTTGGCCCTCCTACAAACGGCCCTCAAGGCGGTCTGGCAGCACCGTGAGGTGGATATCAAGGGCCAGGAGTCGCCCCGGCTTACCCTGGAAGCCTATGCCGAAATGGGCGGGATTCGTCACCTGTTGAGTCAGCGGGCCACCCAGTTCTACGATCAACTGTCTCGCACAGAGCAGCCCATTGCCGAACGCATTTTTCTGGGCCTGTGTGAGCCCGGAGAGGGGGCAACGTTAACCCGCCGCCAGGTGCAGTTGTCGGAACTGATCACGGAGGCGATGGATGAGGGGCAAGTCTTGGCGGTACTGGATCAAATGATGGCGGCGGGGCTGGTGGTCGCCCAAGCCAACCTAAGCCGCCTTGAGGTCGCTGGGGGATCTTCCGTAGCGGCCTTGGTGCCCGCATGGCCGACGGGATCCCGATCAACCGGAGACGGAGACAGCCACGATATCTCTACCGCCATGGCCCCGCGTTCCCTAACGAAACTGATGGCCCGCCACACGACCGAACGGTTCTGCTACTGTCCCGATCTCACGCCCCACTTTGACATTGCCCACGAATCCCTGATTCGCACCTGGCTTCCGATGCAGGCCTGGTTCCAAAGCAACCAGCCTTGGCTGAAGGCCCAGCGTTCCATCGAGGTGGCCGCCCAGGAATGGTATCGCCAGCAATGCCCCCATCATCCCGAATACTTTTTAACCAAAACCCGTTTACAGGAGGCCAAGACCCTGCAAACGGAGTATCCGGGCTGTCTCTCAACCCAGGCCATGGGCTATCTCCAGGCTTGTCAAAGCTATGCCCGTCGTTGCACCCAAAAGCGCTACCTGATGAAACTACTGATTCCCATCAGCATGGGGACAGGGATGCTGGCCGCCTATGGTCACAATGTAATCATCAGCCCCACCCCCGCCTGGAAAAGCCAGTCTCCCACCTTGCCCACCGTGGTCACAGGCCCGGTCTTTCGCTCGGTGGAGGCCAGCCCCGATGCTGATGACCCTAGCGAATTCCTGACCGGGCAAAGCCCGTCCCCCCAGGTGGGGATGGTGCGCACCATCCTGACGGCCCCTCTCCTAGGGCGGTGGGCCGAGTCTCTCCCCAGGGCCACGCCCCAGCGCTTTATGGCTCTGCCCCCCAGCCTACCGAAATCAATCCAGCGGGCCGCCCAACGCACCACCTCCTGGGAGGCCAAGATCAAAGTATGGTTGCCTCCAGCCCCAACCCTATCCGCCCCCATCGCGCCTGCTGCCTTGCCCATGACCACCGATACCCCTCAGAAAGTGGCCGAATGGGCCTCCCCCGCTACCCCCGGTGTCACCATCCAGCTTTGGTGTCTCCAGGCCAATCCAGACCCCGTTTGCTTTACGCTGCAAAATTCCCAAGGTTAATCGGTTTATTACACACATCGTTACATCTAAGATTGTCTGACCATTGAGATGTGCCAAGATCAGACAGTCCGGGCATACTATAAGGAATTCTTCGGCCTTAAGCTAAATTCGCTGAATTCTAAAGACCACCATGTCTACTACGCCCCCTCAAGTTCTGCAACTGGCAAGGCAAGGTCAACCTGAAGCCATCGCCGCTCTCATCAACCAACACCTAGAGAGCAAGGGCATCACGGCCCATGTGGCTCAGCAGGGGAACCTGTTGCAGGTGGTGCTAGAATCGGCAAACATTCCAGCCCAAACCGAACTGGTGAACTATGTCAGAACTGGCATCACTGGGCTGGCCCTGGCAACCGTTGATCACCTCAGTGTGAGCGGTAAACAACATGGCTCTGAAGCCAATGCCTGGACAGAAACCCTTCAAATACGGGAAGGGTCACCCCCCCCGCCCGCTGCCAGCCTAGCCGAAGAACTAGAAGCACTAGACCTAGATGCACCCGTCACAGATGATCTGGATCTAGATCTAGATCTCGCCCTAGATATGGGCGATGAGGCCACCGATGCAGCAGATATTTCGGCGGACATCAACTTTGAGGACGCCTTTGAATCCGTTGTCTTTGAACCTAGCGATACCGACGCAGATCTCGACTTTGATGCGGCTATCCTCGGTGAATCTACCACCGACCTCGATTTTGGAGATGCCGAAAACCTAAACGCCACCGACGGGTTCGACTTCGATTTAGGTTCTACTACCGACGATAACTTTGATCTAGGGCTGGGCGAAGAAGCTACGAATAGCAGTGAATTTGATCTGGATTTAGGCTCAACATCCACCGATGATGACGGTGGTTTTGACTTAGATCTTAGTGCAGCCGCAACCGATGATGTTGGTTTTGACTTGGACTTAGGTGAAGAATCCGCTGCCGATGGAAGTGGGTTTGATTTAGACCTTGGTGTAGAAGCAACCGACGACGCTGGTTTTGACTTGGACTTAGGTGAAGAACCTGCTGCCGATGATGGCGGTGATTTTGATTTGGACCTTGGTGCAGCCGCAACCGACGATGTTGGTTTTGACTTGGACTTGGGTGAAGAATCCGCTGCCGATGATGGCGGTGATTTTGATTTAGACCTTGGTGTAGCCGCAACCGACGACGCTGGTTTTGATTTGGACTTAGGCGAAGAACCTGCTGCCGATGATGACGCTGGTTTTGATTTGGACTTGGGTGAAGAATCCGCTGCCGATGATGGCGGTGCTTTTGATTTAGACCTTGGTGTAGCCGCAACCGACGACGTTGGTTTTGATTTGGACTTAGGTGAAGAACCTGCTGCCGATGATGGTGGTTTTGATTTAGACCTCGGTGTAGCCGAAACTGATGACGCTGGTTTTGACTTGGACTTAGGTGAAGAATCCGCTGCCGATGATGGTGGTTTTGATTTAGACCTTGGTGTAGAAGCAACTGATGACGTTGGTTTTGACTTGGACTTAGGTGAAGAATCCACTGCCGATGATGGCGGTGATTTTGATTTAGACCTCGGTGTAGCCGCAACTGATGACGCTGGTTTTGATTTGGACTTAGGTGAAGAACCTGCTGCCGATGATGGTGGCTTTGATTTAGACCTCGGTGTAGCCGCAACTGATGACGCTGGTTTTGATTTGGACTTAGGTGAAGAACCTGCTGCCGATGATGACGTTGGTTTTGATTTGGACTTAGGTGAAGAATCCGCTGCCGATGATGGCGGTGATTTTGGTTTAGACCTTGGTGTAGCCGCAACCGACGACGTTGGTTTTGATTTGGACTTAGGTGAAGAACCTGCTGCCGATGATGGCGGTGATTTTGATTTAGACCTTGGTGCCGAAGCAACTGATGACGCTGGTTTTGACTTGGACTTAGGTGAAGAACCTGCTGCCGATGATGGCGGTGCTTTTGATTTAGACCTCGGTGCAGAAGTAACCGACGAAAGCGGCTTTGATTTGGACTTAGGTGAAGAACCTGCTGCCGATGATGGTGGTTTTGATTTAGACCTCGGTGCAGAAGTAACCGACGAAAGCGGCTTTGATTTGGACTTAGGTGAAGAACCTGCTGCCGATGATGGTGGTTTTGATTTAGACCTTGGTGCAGAAGTAACCGACGAAAGCAGTTTTGATCTGGGATTAGGTGAAGAGTCCGTTGCTGATGACGGTGGCCTTGACCCAGATTTAGGTGAAGAGTCCACTGCCGATGTTGGTAGCGTTGACATGGATTTAAGTCCTGACTTAGCAACGACAGCACCAGTTATCTTTGAACTCGATGATGATCCGTGGGGCGATTCGACAGAGAATAACGCTAGCGAGTTTGAGGCAGATGGACTTGATAATTTGGACCCGGTCTTAGGTGTTGACGCTGACTTGAACCTAGAAACGCCCTTAGAAGCTGAGGACTTTGACAATGAATCGGGCTTCTTAGCAAGTGATGATAATGCCTTTGCCATGCCTGCTATTGAGGAAGATCTCTTAGGAGAAGAATCTTCCTTTAATCTGTCTGACTTCGAGGGCGAGGTCTTAGTCGAAGAATCTATTCTTGAGGAGACTGGATTTGAGGAAGCATCCCTAGGCGAGGAAGCTGATTTTGAGATTTCTGGCTTTGAAGAGTCTCTTAGTGAGGCATCGGCCTTAGAGATTCCTGATTTTGGCGAGGAAGCTTTAGGTGAAGAATTAGCCTTTGATGCAACGGGTTTTGAAGAAGAACCCCTTGGCGAAGAATCGGCGTTTGAAGTTCCTGATTTTGGCGAAGAATCCTTAGCCGAAGAGTCGGCCTTTGATGCGGCGGATTTTGAAGAAGATCCTCTTGGTGAGGAATCAGCTTTCGAGGTACCTGATTTCGGTGAGGAATCCTTAGGTGAGGAATCGGCGTTTGACGCGACGGGTTTTGAAGAAGATCCTCTTGGTGAGGAATCAGCTTTCGAGGTACCTGATTTCGGTGAGGAATCCTTAGGTGAGGAATCGGCGTTTGACGCGACGGGTTTTGAAGAAGATCCTCTTGGTGAAGAATTGGCGTTTGAGATGCCTGATTTTGGCGAGGAATCCTTAGATGAGGAATTGGCGTTTGATGGGGTTGGCTTTGAAGACAATCTATTAGATGAGTCGGTCGCTGAAACGCCTTTTGCCACCTCCAGTGAAGATTCAGAGACCTTGGGTGGTGACGATTTTGGCTTTAACCCTAGCCTGGTGATGGAACCTGACTCGGCTGAGGAGGGGACGGGTGCAGACTTTGGTTTAGCAGCAGAGGCCGACTTTGGCTTTGATCCTGACTTGGTGCTTGAGCCAGAAACCACTACAGATAGCCCCTTTGTGGTCGAAGATGATGTCTCCGCCGCCCCTGGGAGTGGCGAAGCGTTAATCGATATGGCCTACCCAGAGGCTACCGTAGATGCTGGTTGGGGGGAGGAGTTGGGCGATACCGCCGAATTTGCCGATATGGACAACTGGGCCGAACTGCCCGATGAAACTCCATCAGAGGATGACGAGTCCCCCAATTTTGGGGTGATGGCCGCTGGAGGGCTAGCGGCGGCGGGGCTAGCCGCTGCGGGGATGACCGCTATGGCCGGAGATGACGTGGAAGAACCTGAACCCCTAGCCGTTGACACCGACGTTGAGGCCGATGAGCTTCTAGACGCTGGGGAAATGCCAGAGGTTGGGGACGGTGAACCCTTTGGAACTGAGGCGGATCTGGGGTTCGATGAGCCCTCGGAAACGGATGATCCGGCCAGTACGGAACCCGCCGCCCTTGATGACACTTGGGCAGAGGAGGTTATCTCGGAAAACCTAGAGCCGATGGAGGAGGAATTTGCCCCCATCGACTGGAGTGAGGAAAATTTAGATGCCTTCGATAATGAGGATGGGGCCGGGGTCTTTGCGGATAACGCCACCAATGGCTTCCACCAAGGGGATGAAACACCCATCGAGACAGGATCCTTCGAGGAGCCCGCTACTGAGGAAATCGATGCCACCGACGACTTTATCCACAAGTTTGCCCCGGTATCGCCGGAGGAGGTGGATCAGCGCACCCCCGGCAAGGCCAAGTCTTCTGGCTTGGGTCTGAAAATTATCCTGGGGATTGGAGCGGGAGCCCTGGCGCTGTTGCTGGCGGTGTTTGGCATTACCACGCTGCTGGGGCGGATGCGACAGCCCGAAGCTCCGGTACCGGAACCCCCAACGGAAATTCCGGCTCCCCCCGATGGTGGAACGGTTCCTCCCACAGAGCCGCCGACGGAGCCACCCACCGAACCCACCACCCCTCCCACGGAACCCCCGGTGACACCACCCGTATCGGCCAATCCCTTCCGGGATGCGGTGAATGCGGCCACCCAAGCCTCTCAGTTGGCCCAAACTGCCACCACGAAAGAAGACTGGCAGGCCGTAGCCGCTGCATGGGAAACTGCCATCACTCTAATGCAGCAGGTGCCAGAGTCTGACCCCAACTACGCTACGGCGCAGGATCGGGCGGCGGCCTACCAGCCCAATTTGACCTACGCCCAGCAAAATGTGCAGCGGTTCCCATAGGGCGAGTAAAAGGCTAGTAAAATAAGACGGTTGTATTCAGCCCAAAGCCTTGATTGAACGCTATACCCTGCCCGAAATGGGCGACCTCTGGACGGATGACTATAAATTTAAGACCTGGTTGCGGGTAGAAATCGCCGTGTGCGAGGCCCAGGCAGAACTAGGCTACATTCCGAAGGAGGCGGTGGAGGAAATCAAGGCCAAGGCAAAGTTCGACCCCAAGCGCATCCTGGAAATTGAGGCCGAGGTGCGCCATGATGTGATCGCCTTTTTGACCAACGTCAACGAGTACGTGGGGGATGTGGGTCGCTATATCCACCTGGGCATGACCAGTTCCGATATGCTCGACACGGCTCTGTCCCTGCAAATGGTGGATAGCCTCCAGGTGATTATGATCCACGTGGAAAACCTGATCCAGGCCATCCGCTACAAGGCCCAAGAGCACCGCGACACCGTGATGATTGGCCGCTCCCACGGCATCCACGCCGAACCGATTACCTTTGGCTTTAAGCTGGCGGGTTGGCTGGCGGAAATGCTGCGCCACCGGGAACGCCTTGTGCACCTGCAAGACACTATCGCCGTGGGCAAAATTTCAGGGGCGGTGGGCACCTACGCCAACATCGATCCCCAAATCGAAGCTCTGGCCTGCCAAAACCTCGGTCTGCGGCCCGATACCGCTTCAACGCAGGTAATCTCCCGCGATATCCATGCCGACTTTATGAACGCCCTGGCCCTGCTGGGGGCCTCCATTGAGCGGTTTGCCGTGGAAATTCGCAATCTTCAGCGCACGGATGTCTTGGAAGTGGAGGAATTTTTCTCCAAAAAGCAGAAGGGGTCTTCAGCCATGCCCCACAAGCGCAACCCGATTCGGTCGGAACGGCTGACTGGGATGGCCCGCATCCTGCGCGGCAACGCCATGGCGGCTGTGGAAAACGTGGCCCTCTGGCACGAGCGCGACATTTCCCACAGTTCCGTGGAGCGGGTGGCCCTGCCCGATAGCTGCATCCTCACCCACTTCATGCTGGTGGAAACCACCAACCTCATTAAGAATCTGCTGGTCTATCCTGAGAATATGGCCCGCAACATGAACGTCTACGGTGGCGTGGTGTTCAGCCAGCGGGTGATGCTCTCCCTGGTGGAAAAGGGGCTGGCCCGTGAGGACGCCTATGCCATTGTGCAATCCTGCGCCCACACCGCCTGGAACACCGACGATGGCAACTTTCGCCACCTGATTAGCCAGGATGAACGGGTGACCGCCCAACTCTCCGCCGCCGAAATCGATGATTGCTTCGACCCCGATCACCACCTGCGCAACCTCGATCAGGTCTATCAGCGGCTCGGCATCTAGGTTTAGGCCCAACATCCCCCGAAGTCCAGGCCCACCCATGGCCACCCGTCCACCCGTAGGGGCGCGGTCTCCTCGCCCTCTCGCCGGACGCAACCGGGGTAATCTATCCAGATTGCCCATGGTTCGGTTCCCTGGGTTCCATCCTCTGTTGCCTCCGTCACCCTGTCAGCCTTGGCGGATGGGGTGCTTTTTCCCCGTTGGTCAATTCCCGTTCCCTTAGGTCTGTGTGTCGTTATGAAAACCGTAATTCCCGTTCCCCTGCCTGATTTGCCCTACGACATTGTGGTGGCCCATCAAGGGCTGGCCCAAGTTGGGATCTGGTTGGCCAATCCCGACAAGCCCCTAATCAAGCCCGGTCAGCGGCTGCTGCTGGTGTCAAATCCAGCCATTTTTCGCCACTATGGCCAAACGGTGACGGAATCCCTCACCCAGGCGGGCTATGCCGTGCAGTACCATCTGCTGCCCGCCGGAGAGCGCTACAAAACCCTGAAATCCATCCAAGCCCTCTACGATGCGGCGTTGGAATTTCGCCTAGAGCGACAGTCGGCTATGGTCGCCCTAGGGGGCGGCGTCATCGGCGATATGACGGGCTTTGCGGCGGCTACCTGGCTGCGGGGGATTCGATTTGTGCAAATTCCCACCTCTCTGCTGGCCATGGTGGATGCTTCCATTGGCGGCAAAACCGGGGTCAACCATCCCCACGGCAAAAACCTGATTGGCGCGTTCCATCAGCCCCGATTGGTGGTCATTGACCCCATGGTGCTAAAAACCCTGCCGCCGAGGGAATTTCGAGCCGGGATGGCCGAGGTGATTAAATACGGTGTGATTTGGGATGCTGAATTGTTCGCCGCCCTGGAATCCGCCGAACGCCTCGATCAGTTCCGCTACCTGGGCAACGATCTGCTCCACCAAATCCTCACCCGATCCTGCCAAGCCAAGGCCGACGTGGTCTCCCAGGACGAAAAAGAGGCCGGACTGCGGGCCATCCTCAACTACGGCCACACCATCGGCCATGCGGTGGAAAGCCTCACCCACTACCGGGGCGTCAACCACGGGGAGGCCGTAGCCATTGGCATGGTGGCCGCCGGACACATCGCCACCCTACTGGGCTACTGGAGCAAAGAGGACGCCGCCCGCCAGCTCCGGCTGATCGAAAAAACGGGGCTACCCACCACCATCCCCGCCAACCTCCAGGAGGACGACATTCTGCGCCTACTCCAGGGCGACAAAAAGGTGGAAGACGGCCAGGTGCGATTTGTCCTGCCCCAGGGCATCGGCTCCGCCATCGTCACCGGAGATGTCACCCCAGCGGTGATCCGATCCGCCATCGCCGCCAGCCGAGGCTAGGGCTGCTATCCTCAAAACAAGGGATCTCAAATCCGCATGAGATCACCCCACGTCCCAACCCACCAGACCGTAGGGGCGAGGTCGCCTCGCCCTTTCCACAGCGGGTTTTATCCTGAACCCATCCCGCCTGTTAATGGTGTCTTTGCTCGGTGTCGTTCGTTCAGAGGGTCTTCCACCATGCCCCAACCTCCCCAGACCTATTCCCTAAACCCAGACCTCATTCCAGATATTGAGAATTTGGTGATTGAGGATGACGGCCCCCTAGCGCCCGCCGACCCAGAAACGTGGCCGAATATTGACGACCTGGTGATTGAGGACGATACCCCCGTGGATAATTTTCTGTCGGCCAAGCTGCAACGGCTGCTGGTGGAGATTCTCTACAGTTCTTGGGCCAGTTTGGGCATGGATCGGCCCTTCATCGCTGACGCCGACATTGGCATTTTTGCCCAGGTGGGCCAGCCGCCCATTGTGCCCGATGTGTTCGTGAGCCTGGATGTGGAAACCCCCCAGGACTTTCGCCAAAAGCGCAACCGCACCTACTTTGTCTGGGAGTTTGGTAAAGCGCCGGACGTGGTGATTGAAATTGTCTCCAACCGGGAGGGTAACGAACTGGGCCGCAAACTGCGCGACTATGCCCGACTGGGGGTGCCCTACTACGCCGTGTTTGACCCCTTGCAGCAGTTGGGAAATGACCTCCTGTGGGTGTTTGGCCTTCACGAAGGGCAATATGTTCCTCTAGGAGAACCCTGGCTCGACCAGGTGGGCCTGGGTCTCACCCTGTGGGAAGGCACCTTTGAGGGACTGACCACCACTTGGCTGCGCTGGTGCGACCGGGCCGGGAACCTCCTACCCACCGGATCAGAGCGGGCGGAGCAGGCGCAATCACGGGCGGAGCAGGAACAATTACGGGCGGAGCAGGCCGAGGCCAGGGCGGCTCAACTGGCGGCCAAACTACGGGAGTTGGGCATTGACCCCTAGATAGAGCCCATCACTCATCATGGCCCCCCTGAGAACGCTGGCCTAGATTAACGTCCGCCGGATTGCGTTAGGGATGGGAGCGAATGGTGATATCTGGCCCAATCAGGTCGGAGAGTTTTTCCACATCGTAGAGCAGCATGGCGATGCGTTCTAGGCCCAGCCCCCAGGCCACGGTGGATTTGTGGCCACAGCCCAGGGGTTCTAGCATTTCCTGGCGAAACAGGCCGGAATTGCCCACTTCGATGTAGCCGCCGCTGGGGGCATGGTAGGCCAACACCTCTAGGGAGGGTTCGGTGTAGGGGTTGTAGGTGGGTTTGAACTTGAGGTCTGTGAAGCCTAGGCGCTCATAAAAGTAGGTGAGATAGCCCATTAGGGTACGTACACTCAGCAATTCGCCAATCACCACCCCTTCAATCTGGTGAAATTCCGCCAGGTGGGTACGGTCTACGGTTTCGTTGCGGAACACCCGCTCAATGGAAAAATACTTGCCGTCTTGCCCCTGAAGTTGGTACAGCCGCTGGGCGGTGGAGGTGGTGGTGTGGGCTCGCAACAGGGCGCGGCTGGCTTCGGCCTCCGTCCATTGGCCACCGTAGTAAGTTTCGTGAACCTGGCGTACCCGCCGCACCAGGTCGTCATCCGTGGGCAAAGCGACGGTTTGAGGATTGGCCAGATAGAAGGTGTCCTGCACCTCACGGGCCGGGTGATCCTGGGGGGTGAATAGGGCGTCGAAGTTCCAAAAGGCCGACTCCACAATGGAACCCGACATTTCATCGAAGCCCATATTCAGAAAAATATCCCGAATCCGCTGGATGCACTGGGTCAAAATGGCGGGCCGACCATAGGCGACATCGGACACTTCGGTATGGATGTCGTAGGGTTTGAGGGTGACCTGCTGCCACTGCCCCGACAGGATGAGATCGCTGGTCAGGGCCGTCACCACGTCGCTGAGGATGAGGGATTTCAGGGTAGGCAACACCGTCAGGCTATGGTCAATCTCGCGGCGGCGGGCCACATAGCCCTGCTGAGTCAGCCAGTCTAGGGAGGCCGAACTGGGCGGCACATCCTCCGTCCCCTGGGCAATTTGAGTTAGGAGGGTCTGGCGCTGCTGGTAGGCCGCTAGCACCGCCGACTTCAAAATCACCACTTGGCCCTCACCGTCGCCATCGGCCAAATCCACCGCTTGCTCACGGCGCAGAGCTCCATAGTGAAGGCTAAAGGTCGCCCCTAACTCCCGCTGGAGGGCGGCTCGGTCGGTGATGCCCTGGAGGAGTCGTTCGGCTAGGGCCATGCCGGGAAGTTGACCATCCAGATCGATGCCCTTGAGGGTGAGTGCCCAGGTTTGGTTGCCATGCTCCTGCCAGAGGACGTAGCCATCCAGGGCACCGCTGCGCACAAAGCCGTTGATAAAGTTGACATCAAAGCCATGCTGGGCGCAGAACTGGTTTAGGCTGGCCACCTGGGATTGCGGTTGCAGCAGGGCCACCAACTGCCGCTGTTTGCCAGTGAGCTGGAGCACATCGATCATGGCGCGACCAAAGGACTATCCCCCTAGCCTACCAGGGGAGCCCCTCTGATACCACAGGGGAATCGATCAGCGCGAGCTACACCGGAGCCGCCACCGCCGCATCGAACCGGAAGCCCGCCTTGCGGATGCGATCCATGGCTTCCCCAAGGCGGTCGCAGTCGGCAATCAGGCTGACCCGCACGTAGCCTTCGCCGCCGGGGCCAAAGGCGTTGCCAGGGGTGACGACCACTCCCGTTTCTTGCAGCACCGCCAGGGCAAAATCCGTAGAGGTGCTATCCAGGGGGCAGGGCACCCAAAGATACATGGTGGCCTGGGGTCGATCCACCGTCCAGCCCAGGGAGGCGAATTCCTTGATCAAAAAGTCGCGGCGGGTGGAGTAGCGCTCTTGGACTTCGTGGAGGTAGTGGTCGGGCAGGGAGAGGGCAGTTTCGGCGGCGCGTTGTAGGGCGGAGAAGATGCCGTAGTCCAGGTTGGTTTTCAGGGTGCGTAGCCCTTGGATCACCTGGGAGTTGCCCACTACAAAGCCAACCCGCCATCCGGCCATGTTGTAGGTTTTGGAGAGGGTGTGAAACTCAACGCCGACCTCTTTGCCGCCGGGAATTTCGAGCAGGCTGGTGGGTTGGTAGCCGTCGAAGGCCAGTTCGGCGTAGCAAAGGTCGTGAACCAGAAGCACCTGGTAGCGGTGGGCAAACTCCACAGCGGCCTCGAAGAACTCGCGGGGGGCGGTGGCGGCAGTGGGGTTGCTGGGATAGTTGAAAAACAGCGCCTTGGCCCGCTTGGCGACTTCGGGGGGGATGGCGTCAAAGTCGATCAGCCACTGGTTTTCGGCGGTCAGGTGCAGGTGGTAGATGTCGCCCCCGGCAATGACGGGGCCGCGAAAGTGGGCCGGGTAGGCCGGGGTGGGCACCAGCACCAAATCACCCGGATTGATGAAGGCCATGGCCAGGTGGGTGATGCCTTCCTTGGAACCCAGCAGGGGCAACGCCTCGGCAGAAGGATCCAACTGAACCCCGTAGCGGCGGGCGTACCAGTCGGTGATGGCGGTACGGAAACTGGCGGTGCCCTCGAAGGGGGGGTAGCCGTGGGTGGCGGTGTCGGCAATGGCACGCTGGGCTGCTTCCACCACAGGGGCGGGGGTGGGGCCATCGGGGTTGCCCATGCCCAGGTCGATCAAATCGAGGCCCTGTTCGCGGGCGCGGGCTTTGAGTTCGTCCAAACGAGCAAAGACGTAGGGGGGTAGGGAATTGATGCGCTGGGCGGGCTGGAGCCAACTAAGGGTCATGGCTGTACCTCCGAGGGAGCCGTAGATGGAGACGAGGATGGGCGGGGGCGTTCCCGCAGTTCGGGGCAGAGGGGCGACACCATCGCCGCTAGCAGGACATCGGGAGATACCGTGAAGGGCAGGTGGTGGATGTCGGATCCTTCTCGGCAGGCAAACTCCGCCGCCCGCTGAAGATCGGCCAGGGTGGCATTGCCGAGGCCCAGATCCGCCAGGGTTTGGGGCAGGCCCGTGGCCCGATAGAACTGAATCAACTGTTGCCGCGCCGAGGTGGCCAGGGAGGACTTGCCGCCCATTTCCTCCAGCCGGAGCTGTACCAGGATGCCGTAGGCCACCTTTTCGCCGTGGAGGGCATCGTGGCAGGCAGGCAGTTGGGTGAGGCCGTTGTGCACCGCATGGGCGGCCACGGTACGGCACTGGGCACCGCCCACGCCGCCAATCACTCCAGCCAAGAGCACCGTGGCATCCACCACTTCGCGCCATTCCGGGCCACCCCACTGGCGCAGCGCCGCCGGAGTTTTTTGGAACAAAATATCCCGCAGCACCCGCCCCTGCTGTACTGCCGAAATAATCAGGGTTTGGTCGGACGATCCGCTACTCACCGAGGCTTCGTACCACTTGGCTAACCCGTCGCCGATGCCCGCAATTAGGGTGCGCGGCGGCGAGGTGCGAATCAGGTCATAGTCCAAAATCAGCCGATCCGGGCAGCGATCTAGGGCCACATCGTAGCGGAAGGCTCCGGCTTCGGAATACACGTTAGAAAGGGCTGTCCAGGCCGCACAGGTGGCCCCAGAGGTGGGAATCGTCACCACTGGGCAACGAATCTGATGAGCCAAGAGCTTGGCGGTATCCAACGCCTTGCCGCCGCCCACCCCAATCACCACATCGGCCTGGTGCTTTTGGGCAATGCCAAGCAACCGTTCCAGGCTGGCTTCGCTACAGTCGCGGCCATAGTCGGCGGTTTGGCTGGCCAGTCCGGCCTGGTGGTGGGCATCCAGCAACGGCTGCACCCGTGGCAAGCTATGCTGTCCACCCACCACCAGGGGACGCTGGCCCAGGGTCGCAATCGCCTCACCCTGGTTTGACAAAATGCCCTCACCCCGCACCACCTGGGCCGGAGCAATGGCAAGGGTTGAAATCGCGGAAAGGCTAGTCGTCATTAAAAATACCCAGAACGCAAGGGCGTGAAGCAGGCCGGGGCTAGGCCAGGAGGTCGCGGTTGATCTGCACCTGATAATCGAGGTCGGAATCCTTGGGGGCGGGCTGCACTTGACCCAGATACACCAGCCGAGACACGCCGTTGTCTTCATGCACAATGGTGCGGGCGCGAACGGTGGCGGTTTGGCCGGGAATGCCGAGACGGTAGGGCTTGAACAGGTTACTCGCCGCCTGACGCAGGGTGGCATCCAGTTCGTCTTCGGTAATGGCGTTGGGCACGGCAATCACAATCTGGCTAGAGCCGGAATCGTACACCGTGGTGTAGGGCAACGCGCCTTCGATCACCGTGCGGCTGAAGGGCTGAAAGCTGAGGCCCAGCAGCCCCACCGTCAGCACCGCCGCAAACCCCGCAGCGCCCACCAGGCGAAACCGAATCCCCCATTTAAAGGCAAACCCTAGTCCAGCGATGACGGCAAGGGCGACGGTGCCAAGGGCGGCCCACTGGGTAGCAATGAGGAATTCGGCGGGTGTCGTCATAGGTCTATAGTGCAGATAGATTAACAAACATATCGCAGATAACGGGCCTTAGACTAGGGGCATCCTGCCTGTGCAGCCGAGATCCTTACTATCCTTAAACCCTGCGCTATCCTGATCCTACCCTGTCCCTGTTATCTGGTTGGGGCCAGGAGCACTTCGGTCGCCTCGGTCGCCTTCGGACAGGGGGAATTTAAAGGATATGAATCTTGTAAAGCCGTCCAAGACGCGGTAAAACTTGAAGCCGTACTGAACGGATCACAGGATGGCGGTAGCTATGGTGACAGCAGCAAAAGGGTCAATCCAGTGGGGTGCGCGTCACCGGGGCGTGGTACTGGGGGCGTTAGCGGCTTTGGTGCTAACGGGATGTGGGTCATCGAAGGTGTCCCAATGTAACGATTTGGCGGCGGTGGTCAACCAAACCCAAACCTTCATGCCGGAGTTTGAGACCGATATTCAAGCCTTTAGCGAAAGTGCGGCCCAGGTCAAAAATCTCGATGATATTAAAGCCGCCGCTAGCCAATACACCGCCGCCGTGGATAAGGTGGTCACCAATCTCAATACCCTGGTTAGCGATCTAGAGGCCGTTTCCCTCCAAGATGAAACCCTCGCGGCCTTCCGAGATGAATACATTGGTGTGGTGCAAGGGTTTAGCACCGCCCTAGAGGAGGCCAGTCAGGCCATGGATATGGTGGTGACGGTGGCCTCGGAGGATGACCTGCCCGCTACCATCGAAGCCTCCCAAACGCAGACGGTGGAAGCGGTTTCCGCCATTGAAACCCTGTCTCAACAGGAGGCCCAGCTGATCAGCGATGTCAATACCTACTGTGGAGCGACCCAGTCGCCCGCTGCCGAACCCTCTGATCCGCCCGCTGCTGATCCCACTGAAGCGCCTACAACGCCCTAGGCCAGAAGAGATGGGGCGGGCAAGTTAGGATAAAGTTGCCGCACGATCTTGGGTGCAAGGCATCCACTTTTTGTGGTTCACGGTATATTGGTAGCCCTAAGGGCCGCACAAAGCGCGACAACAATAGGGTGACGGCATTCGATGCGACGTCCTGTGAGGTCTAGGCCAGGGTGGGTTTCTGGTGTCTCTAGCGGGTGTAGCGTCTTGCTTTGTCTAGACTGTGGAACGTGCTTTGCCCTTGCGCTTCAATAGGCCAGTGTGCCCACCCCTAAGCAAGATGGTAGTGACAGCATTGTGAGTCAGCAGTCTGAAATCTCCCCAGAACAGATTCGGCAAATGCTATCGCAGGTGGTAGACAAAAGCCCTGCCGACTGGATTTTGCTGCATCTCGCCATTGGCACCATGAAAATGGGGGGACACCGCTACGGTGCATTTTTAGACGCGGCGACCACGGCGGCTAAGCTAGCCATCTACTCCAGTTTTTTGGAGCACGGCGAAAACATCCGCAAAACGGGTTTTTTGTATCACGTAGAACCCAAACGAGTGAAGGCCATTGTCCAGGAGATTCAGGCGGCAATCGCCGATGGCCAAAGTCTGAAGGTGCTGAACTCCAAGGAGCCCTATTATTTAATTGCCCTCCCGTTTCTGTGGCAGGAGCGGTTTCCCTGCGGGCCGCAGGAGTCGCGGGTGCGGCAACCTGGGCTCACTCCGGGCGAGCGCAAATCCATTGAAGAAAGCCTGCCCCCCGGTTCCCCCAAGGCCCGCATCCTCGACCAGGTGGAGTTTAACGAGTTAATCGAAATGCTCCATGAGTTGTCCCAGAAGGAGTTCCCCGAAGTCCAACGGATGCCCTTCAGCGATGCCCTGATGCTGCACATTAAGTTTCGGCTGCTGCATTCCGGCACCGTCATCCAAATCGACTCGCCCCTGGTGGATATTCCCCTGTTTGCCCTGGCCAGCGAATCCTACGCGCCCAAGGATGAGCGGGAACGCGCCTTTGCTATGATCGACGACGTGGCCCGCTACTTCAGCATTTTGCAGTCTTGGGTGCGCGATGAGGAGGGCGTGCTGCGGGGGGTGGAAGTGTTTGATATTGACCTAGATCGCCGCCAGGAGGCCCTTCAGGAACTGGATGTGCTGCTGCGCACCTGGGCCGACAAGTATCACCAGGACGGCGGTTATCCCATGGTGCTTCAGTTTGCGGCGGGTACCCGCGAGTATGACTAGCCCAGCCCACAAGAACCGCTTTCGGCAGTTGCAACGGCAGTTGTCCCAGCGCTGGTGTTCCGCCGATACCTTCGACACCGAGGAACGGCAGATTGTGGTGGTGCCCTCCCTCAGCCTCAACCAGGAGGAACTTCAAAAGGTTGAAGGGGTGAACTACTACGAAGAACGGCTGCTGTTTTCCCTCATTCGCCTGCGCAACCCCAACACCCGGATTATCTACCTCACCTCCCAGCCCCTCCACCCCAGCATTGTGGACTACTACCTGGAGCTATTGCCGGGAATTCCCAGCTCCCATGCACGGGAACGCCTCACCCTGTTAGCCACCTACGACAGTTCTCAAAAGCCCCTCACCCAAAAGGTGCTGGAGCGTCCCCGACTGCTGGAACGCCTTCGACGCATTCTCGATCCCCAGCGGGCCTACATCACCTGCTATAACTCGACGAATTTAGAGCGGCAGTTGTCCCTCGCCTTAGACATTCCCCTGCTAGCTCTAGATCCTGATCTGCTGAAGTGGGGTACCAAAAGCGGCAGTCGGGAGATTTTTAAGCGCTGCCAGATTCCCCATCCCGCCGGGAGCGACCTGGTGTTTTCCGAAGCTGACCTTGCCGCCGCCATCGCCGATGTGTGGGAACGGGTGCCCGACCTGCAACGCATGGTGATTAAGCTAGACGAGGGCTTCTCCGGCGAAGGTAACGCCATTTTGGATCTGCGCCCTCTAGCCACCATTGCCCCCGGCACCGTGGGTACCGCCGCCCGCTCCCAGGCCCTTCAGGATGCCCTCGAAACCCTCAGCTTTCAGTGCCCAACGGAAACTTGGCCCCACTTTGCCGCGAAAATTCACCAACTGGGGGCCATCGCCGAAGCCTTCATTGAGGGCGACTACAAGCAATCCCCCAGCGTCCAGGGCCGCATCACCCCTCTGGGCACCGTGGAAATTCTTTCTACCCACGATCAAGAACTGGGTGGCCCCGATGGCCAAATTTTTCTGGGGTGTTCCTTCCCGGCTCGGTCAGACTATCGGCTGGAAATCCAGGCCATGGGGCAGCGCATTGGCGAAGAACTGGCGGCCCAGGGTGCCCTAGAGCGCTACGGGGTGGACTTCATCGCCGTGCAACGGGGCGATCCAGCGGCCCCCACCTGGGATCTCCAGGCCATTGAAATTAACCTCCGCAAGGGCGGCACCACCCATCCCCTGATGGCCATGAAAATGCTGACCGAGGGACGCTTTAACCCAAGGGACGGCCTGTTCTACACCAAACAGGAACAGGTGCGCTACTACCGGGCTTCGGATAATCTACAAAAAGCCCAATACCGGGGTCTGCTGCCCAGCGACCTGATGGATATCATCGTCAGCAACCGCCTCCACTTCAACTCCATCCTGGGGGTAGGAGCCGCCTTTCACCTGATGGGCTGTCTCTCGGAATACGGCAAACTGGGCCTCACCTGCATTGGTACCAGTCCCGCCCACGCCAACGAGCTCTACGACCAAGTGGTCGCCGCCCTGGATGCCGCTACAGAGGGCCAAGACGAGGGGGCCTAACGCTGGCTTACCTAGGTTCAGTAGATCGCAAAGCCCCCGCAGCCCTCACCCTAAATCCCTCTCCCCAAGGGAGAGGGACTTTGAAGACCGTTTCCGGCTCCCCTCTCCTCGTGGGAGAGGGGTTGGGGGTGAGGGCTAGATCGTGGCAAAAGAGCACGTTTGTGATCTACTGAGGTTTATGAATCGGTTGGCTGGGATGAACTGAGGCTGGACAACCCTCTTAACCGAGGCGATAGCCGAAGCCGCGCACGGTTTTGATGTAGACCGGGTGGCTGGGGTCGGCCTCTAGCTTTTCGCGAATCCAGCGGATATGGACATCCACGGTTTTGTTGTCGCCCATGAAGTCGTAGCCCCACACTTGGTCAATAATTTGGTCGCGGGACCACACCCGTCGGGGCTGGCCCATAAATAGTTCCAGAATTCGGAACTCCTTGGGGGATAGGCTCACCTCTTCGCCCCGCAGGAAAACGCGACATTCCTGGGGATGGAGGGCAATGTCCTCAAAGGTCAGCACGTTGTCTGGGGTAGCCTGGAGATTACTTTGTCGCCGCCGTAGCAGGGCTCGACAGCGGGCCACCAGTTCGCGCATCCCGAAGGGTTTGGTCAAGTAGTCATCGGCCCCAATTTCTAGGCCCACCACCCGGTCGGTTTCGGTGCCCTTGGCGCTGAGAATAAGAATGGGCACGTCAATACCCTGGTGCCGCAACAACCGACAGAGATCCAGGCCGTTCATCCCCGGCAGCATCAAATCTAGCACCACCAAGTTGATCTCTGGGCGGTTTACCCGGCTGGCATGGGCGGTGCCCCCCAGTAGGTCGAGGGCGGTCAGTCCATCCTCGGCAATCACAATTTCAAAGCCCTCCTCCGCTAGTCCCAGCGCCAGGGTTTCCCGAATCAGGTCTTCGTCTTCAACGATGAGCACCCGCCCTAACCCAACGCGCAGGTTAGACTGGACTGGCGACACAAGCTCTGCGGAATTCATAAAAAGGCGTAAAGTAGCTTCGTCCCGATCATATCAGGTTGGTTTCACCCGCCAGATAGAGAAAATTGGAAGATTGTGATCACAGCTTTCCCATGGCCATTCTGGCCCCGTGCCGCGATCTACTCCGACACCTCAAGGGTGATGGTGGCCGCAATGGGTTGGCCGTTGTGGGTGAGGGCTTCATGGCCGTTGGCATTGAGGCTAACGGTGATTTCGTTTTGCCCTGGGGGGAGGTGGGCCAAGTGCAGCCAAGGGCCATAAATTCGCCCCTGTTTTTCGCCATTGATATAAAGATGTCCGTGGCCCATGTTGGGCTGGTTGGCTTGGTTAACCTGCTCTGGGGTAAAGCGAAAGTGGGTAAGCTGATATGCATTTAAATTGCATTGATTGTGTTTCCTTTGTTTTTGATCTTGCGATCCCATTTGATGACAAGCTGCCCTTCGTTCAACAGGTTATGAACAAGCGCTTCTAGATCCTCAATCGACTCAAATAGACGATTGGCAATGAATTCCTTTGCAGAGTGCCAAACTAACTCGATTAAATTATAGTCCGGACTGTAGGGTGGCAGAAATTCTAAAACAATGTTGGGCATCTCCTTCGCTATCTTCTCTAGAATCTCTGCCTTTTTATGAATACTTGCATTGTCTAAAATGATAAGAATCTTAGGGCCATCCTGCTCAAAGTCTTCAA
>NZ_JACJRS010000072.1 GCF_014697375.1 Phormidium sp. FACHB-1136 | reverse complement strand
AAGGCATTCCGTTCAAGGATGGATACCGGATGGATGACAACCCCGATGTGACCCAGATGCAGGACGCCGCCTAGATCCTAGCCATACACCAGATTTGACAATATCTCGCGTTCTGGCGTGGTTACCTCGCCCAAACCCTTGTCTTAATCGTGCGTGCAGGAAAGTAGTCGTTGTATCCCACCCGTGCCGGTACCGACCGATTCCTAAGTGACAGATGACCTTCGAGGGTGTCATGAAATAACTGGGACGGGCTGTATAAGTTCTCTAGTGTCAGATGTAGATCACACTGTTGTCTCGCTGAAGGTGTGATTCGGGTGAAGCAGTTGTTTTGTTCTAACGTATCTTTTTCTTATCCATTGTCTTTCATGGCAGTTGGGCTAGTCGCTACTAGTATGACGTTGCCGGTGATTAGCATGATCACCCCTCTTTCAGCTCATGCGAGTTCTATGGTGACAGAAGCGTTTACCCAGGTACAGCGCACCACCGCCGATAAAATCCGTGCCTTTGGTCTAACATCCAATCTTGGCCCTCATATTCCGGTGAATATGAGGCAATCACAGGATCCGACTTCGCAGGATTCTGATGGAGGACGGGGTATCGTTGGCCTGACAGATAATCGGGTACCGATGGACAGTCGCAGCTATCCCTGGTCGGCGATTGGGCGACTACAGAGCCCGATAGATAGTACTACTATCACGATCTGTAGTGGCACCTTGGTGGCCCCGGACGTTGTACTCACCAACGCCCACTGCGTGATTAACCCCGAAACGAGCGAAATCAAGCCAAACATCACCTTTCATCCCAACATGATTGATGGCCGCGTGGCCGACCCTAGCCATATCGCCCATGCCGTAGACCTGATCTATGGCACCGACTTCTACAACGACAACCGAGCGCCCCATCCCCAGGACTGGGCCTTTGTCAAGCTGGATCGCCCCCTGGGAAATACCTACGGTACCCTGGCTTTGACCGCTCTCTCTGTGAGTGATCTGGTGCATCATCACCGCGACCAAATTATCACCGCTGGCTACTCTGGTGACTTTCCATCGACGGCACCGGGGCGTACCGCTGGCGTTCACCTAGGTTGCAATGTGCTGGGTGAAGTAGAGGGTAGTCTAATCCACGACTGCGATACCTACCCTGGATCCTCCGGTGGACCAATGATAGCGGTCATCAATGGTGAGTACCGAATTGTGGGTCTCAATTCTGCCGAGCGCACGGAGCGCGCCACCAACCCCACCACAGGCGAAGTCATCGCCAGTCAGGGCATCGTCAACTACGGGGTCAAAATTCAGCCCATCATCGACTTTATTCGTCAGTACCAGCGGTAATTGCTGAGCCAGATCGGGCTATCGTTCTCCATACCCCGATTTGGCCTCATGTTGGCCTCCCAATCTCCAATCTTTAAGCACCGATCACCAACCCCACACTCAACCTTAGATCCCCTTCCTAGGAGATGGACTATGCCCAAAATTAAACGTCGTCACTTTTTGCAGGCCGCCGGATCGAGCCTAGCGGCTATTGGCCTCAGTCAGACGGGCTTTTTGGGCCAGGTCCAGCAGTATAACCGCGCCGGTAGTGCATTAATCTACGGGTCAGAGAAAAAACAGCCAAAAACAGCAATCTACTGCCGTAAGGTCTCTAGGGTCGCCTGATTATTCTCTAGCCTGTACGAAATAGGACTACCACCGCGCCCTGGCCCAGAGTACCCCCCGCAAGCTGGCCCTGCTGGTGGGCATTAACCAATACAGCGCCCCGAATATTCCCAATCTGAACGGCTGCGTTCAGGATGTGGAGATGCAGTATGAGCTATTGGTGCATCGCTACGGCTTCAACCCCAGTGATATTGTGATGGTCAAAGATGGCTCCGACCTGCTGCCCACGCGGGCCAACATTCTGCAAGCCTTTGAGGAACACTTGATTGCCCAGGCTCGCCCTGGCGATGTGGTGGTGTTTCACTATTCTGGTCATGGGTCGCGGGTGGTGGATCCCGACCCGATTGTGGTGAGCCAGTGCGGCCCCAACAGCAACCCCAACGGCATCAACGGCACCCTTGTTCCTGGAGACGCCACCTTCACCTCCATCAGCGACACAGAGCGGGTGGTGACCGACATCATGGGCCGCAGCTTATTTTTGCTGACCCAGCGCATCCAGACCGACCATGTGTGCATGGTGCTAGATAGTTGTTTTTCGGGGGCGGGCACTCGCGGCAATGCCCAGGTGCGATCCGCCACCAGTGTCCGCCAAAGCGATGGAACGAGAATCCTCCGGCCCAGCGAGGCCGAACTGGAGATGCAGGCCCAATGGAAGCAGGATTTGGGTCTAGAACTCGATACCTTTAACCGTCGCCGATCCGAGGGCATCGCCAAGGGGATAGCCATCGGATCCGCCAGTTGTGACCAAGAAGCCTACGAACTACCCTTTGACGACGGTTTACTTGCCGGAGCCTTTACCTATCTGCTGACCAGCTATCTGTGGCAATCTCCGGCGGTGGAACCTGCCCGCACCACGCAGATCAACCTAGTCCGCAGCACCCGCCTCGCGGCCCAGAGCCGAGGTACCCAGGTGCCCATTTTCGAGGCCGCTCCCGGCAGTGATGTCCTAGCTCAGCCGTTGTACTTCGCTAATGCCCTGGCCCCCTTTGCCGAAGGCGCGGTGCTCAGCGTCATCGATAACCAAATCGAACTGTGGCTGGGGGGGATGTCGGAACACACGCTCGAGACCGCCCAACCAGGCAGTATCTACGCCCTGATTGACCCCATCACATCCGAGGAGATTGGTGACGTTTCGCTGGAGTCTCGCACGGGGCTGCGGTGCATTGCCCGTCCGGTAGAATCCATAAACGCCCGTCCGGGGCTGCTGGTGCGGGAAAAAGTAGCCGCACTCAGCCTTCCCTCGCTGCGGATCGGGATTGATTCCTCCCTGGCCACCGAACAGCAGGTAGCAAACAGCGCCCTCACCAGTGCCCTCAGCACCAGCAACGGCGAGAGTCGCGTCACGGTGCTGCCTCTGGATCAGCAGAGCAATGTGGCCTACGTGCTGGCCCGTACCGATGCCGACACCCAAGCCCGTCTGCGTCAGGCTGGAATTCCTGCCGAACATCTCCCTGCCGTGGGTTCCATCGCCCTCTACTCAGCGGATTTATCCACCGTAGTCCTGGGTACCTCTGGAGGAGCCGTGAACGAAACTGCATCGACGGCGGTGCTACGACTGCGGCCCAGACTGCGGGGCTTGCTGGCGGCACAGGTGCTGCAATCCCTGGCCGGACTCTCATCCGATTTGCGCGTCAGCGGTGAGATTATCCCCCGCAGTGGTCGGGGCGGCACAGTACCCTTTGCCAGCCGAGGAGCTAGGGGCCAGGGAGGCGTCCGCACCCAACTCGCCCCCGCCACCTACCAATCCCAAGAACTGATTGATGTTCGCATTACCAATGAGGAAAGCACCCCCGTCTATGTGGCCTGTCTCATCATCGACAGCAGCGGCAATTTTATTACCCTGCACCCCGCCCGCTGGGATGCCCCCGACCTCGCCTCCCAAATCGCCCCCGGTGAGTCCCTAGTGGTGCCCCGTGCCGAGGATGGGGTGCAGTTTCGGGTCAGCGGTTCGGGCTTTTTGGAAATCCTTACCATTGTGAGTCAGGCACCGTTGCGGGGGTTGCTCCGCAATATGCAAGCCATTGCCAGCCAAGACGGGCGAACCGACCCCACCCGTGGCGCTGTACGTTTTGGCGACGGTGCAGGCGATCACCTCAATATGCTGGATGACCTGCTGGGCGATGTAGATAACCTCTCTCGCAGCTACGCCACGGGGATGCTAGAAAGCGTGGATAGCCGAAACACGGCGGTTGAATCGCGAGCGATTGCCGCCTTTTCCACCATCCTCGAAATTGTGGAGTAGTCTCCCTCACTAGCACTGAGGGTTAGTGGCGCTGATGTCGTTGCTAGAGGCGATAGATGCGCACTGGGGATTCAGCCAAGTCAAAATCGGGCCAAAGTCGCTGCACAGGTGAGGTAAAGGGGCCCTACCCGCAGGGGGGTGATTGCTGTTAAGGAACTGACCTTTGCCCCCTCACCACTGATTCATCCCCAGAAATCTTAGCCGCAAATAGCCTCTACCAGGGTTTGCCGGGTCTTAGCCAAGTCCATGGAAGGCTTATCTACTGAGAACAACAGGCCCAGAGCATCAGCGTTCAGGTTGCGTTCAAAGAAGAATTCGGCTTTGGCTAGGGCAATGGCTTCTGCATCCAGATCGTCATGGACGAGATCCGCTTCAAGCTGCGCCAGATCGGTAGCAATTTGGTCGCGTTCTTCACCCTCCGGCATAATCTGGAAGGGAAAACGGCGGCTGGAAAATACACGGCCATCAAGGGCAAACCCCTCGATTTGCTGTTCGTAGATGGTGCCCGGTTGCAGGGGGTCGCCGCCGTAGGGCTGGATAACGACAAAGGTTTTATCCGGGGTCAGAGGAGCCGTCCAGAAGGGATCGGCCTGCTCGGTTCCTCCACCATCAGAAGTTTGACCATCGACCAGATCTTCATCGTCAGCGCCTTCGTTATCCACCACGTAAAGGGTCGTACTGTTGAGGTCGCCCTGGAGGATCAGCAGGGGTTCTAGCGTCCAAATTGTCTCACCATCACCAGGGGCAATTAGGCAAAGGCCACTGCCCCGCGACCCGCCGTCTCGGCCTCGGTTGGTGTCTTGCAGGGGGCCACCGCCAACCCAGGTGCGAAAGCGACCCCAGCTTAGCCACTGGCTGCGAATTTCGGCGGCAGCCGAGGGAAAAGGGGGAAAAGTGGCCGCCATTGCCAAACCACCGATAGCCGCTGTTATCCATCTAGCCTTATTCATAGAAAGACTCCTTGAGCTTGGGTAAACTATAAAGCCACAGGGTGAGCGACGGTAGCAGCCAGGGCAACAGCACCGCCGCCGCAAGATAGGTCTGCAACGCCAGCACCCCATAGCCCACGGTGGCCGCTACCAAACAGGCCGCCAAGGTCATCCGGCGGGGGGAGCGTTGGCGGAGGTACAGAGTCAGCGCTTTGCCGAGGGCCGCCGCCGTCAGCACCAGCCACAGGTCGGGGAGGGGAATCACCAGACGATTGTGGATGAGGTGGTGGGTGATGTAGGCGTGGGTTTCGCCGCCGGTGAAGTCGAGCAGGCGTTGTCCAGTGCGGTCGCGCCAGTAGCCAATGGCGGGGGGCTGGGGAAAGTTATCGTCGCCCTCGCGGCCAATGCCTGCGGCATCGTAGTACCCCGGCACAATCATCACCAGGGTGTTGTCGAGGCGGGAGAGGGGCAATAGGGCCGTTGCGGGGTCTTCTAAGAGCTGCCAAGCGGGCACGGTGCGATAGACCTGGGCGGGGGGAATGGAAAAGTCGATCAGCGGTTGCAGCCAGTGCTGGCCCCAGCGGGTGGAGATTCGGGTGAGGGGATGCACGTCGGCCCAGGGGGATAAGCCCAGGGATGTATCACGCTGGTAAGCCTGGACTTGGGTTTCCAGGACAGGGCCGCTCAGGCTAGGACGGGGCACATTGGGTTCGCCCCGCATGGCCCGTTGGTGAAGCATCCAGGCGGTGGCTAACTGATAGCTAAAGGGGATCTTGGCATCGGGATGGGCCTCGCGGGGCAACACATGGCGAAAGGGAATAAACGCATTGCCCTGCAAAATTCGGTCGGGGTCGATCACGGTAGGGTAGGGGGTTGTCCAGGAAAAGTCGCGGTTGCGGCTGCTGATCAACACGGGCCAGGTTTGGGTTTGTTCAACGGCTTGGCTCAAGGCTTGGTTAAGAGCGGGGTCATGGTCGGGCTGGGGCAAGTCGAGGATGTAATCTAGCCCAATCACAGCGGCCTGACGATGACTCAGCTCGGTGATCAGGTCGGCTAGGAGGGCGCGGTTGATCGGCCTGGGGGTGTCGATGCCTAGCCGGGTAAAGGTGTCAGGGTCAATCTGTACTAGCAAAATGGGCGCAGGGGAATTAGTGGCCACTTGCCCGGTGCGATCTCGATAGATAGCTTGGGCCAAAACCCGCTGATCGAGCAGCCAATCCTGCACTGAGGGCACCAGACTTAGTAGGCACAGCGCACCTACAGTCATAGCCTCGTAGGCGGTGGGTCGCCAGCGACGGGCTAGGGCACGCCAACCCACGGGCTGAATCCGGTAGGGCACCGAGTCAGGATGGCGAAACAGCGACGGCACTAGATAGGCCGAGGGATAGGTGAGTTCCTGTTTCACCTTGAGATAATCGCTGGCCTGACGCAGGGCCTCCTGCACATCGACAAACTGGGCGAGGTGCTGCAACAACTGCACCAAAAAAGTTTGGGCCACCTGGTTATGGATCGGCTCCCGCATAATCGCCACTTGGCTCAGCCCCAGGCTAATCAACGCCTGGGCAATATCTAGCCCGCTGCATGAGTTAAACAGGGCAAACTGAAGTCCGTGGCGCTGGGCTTCCTGCAAGGCGGGGGCCAGTTCTTTGATCGATAGGGCGGTATTGGGCGCAATCGCCACCTGGCCATCCAGCAGGGCCGATTCGTTGCTGTGTCCGGCAAAAAGCAACACATCCCAGCCACGAGGATCGGCAATAGTACGGCTAACCCGCTGCTTGAAGTCGTGGGTCTCTTCCCCCGGATGCCAGCCCAGGTAGTGAGTCTCCAATAGCCGAGTTTGGGCATTTAGGGCATGGCGCTCACCGGCAAAGTTTAGCTCGGTTTCGTCGCCCAAAATGGCCAGCACCCTAGCTTTACCCCGCCGGAAAGCCTGACGATTCACGGTAGTTGCCCGGATATTCGGCGGTGAACGCACGATCTGCACTTGCTGGCCCAGTTCCCAGGTTTCCCAGGGCAGGCGGGCTAGGTCTATGGGGTCACAGGCAATGAATAGCTCTAGGGCGGTGCCGTTGCGCTCCGCCGTTTGGGAAGCCATGGCCAGTTCAGCCCGCACATCATAAAGCCGGCCATCCTTCAGCCAGGTGTGAAACTCGGAGAGCATCCGCGCCTCGGCCTGCTTAAGTTGGCTGTGCCAGTCTACCTCCCCTGCCCCCACCTGACCGGCCATTCCCACTCGGCCCCGCAGTCCGTGCTTGTAGTAGCCCAGGTAGGCCCGCTGCCAAGTGCCATATAACCCCAGCAGTGCTGAAGGGAATGGCAGACTTCCCGTTAGTCGCTGCCCCTGGCCCCAGGTAAGGTCAAACAAACAGCTCTGGTCGATTTTGCGAATCGTCAAACGGTAGGACATAGGAGTAGACAGATGGTTAGTTCAGGTTGGGGCGTACCGCAGTGTGCCCGTACAGAATTAAGGATTGGTCATCGGGCTCCATTGGCCGGAGAACATAAACGAGGCCCAGTAGTAGGGGTGTTGATAGGTGGGATTGGCTATGAATTCAAGCTGTACCTGGCGTAGAGCATCGCTGCGACCCTCGTCGTTTTGTAATCGCTGGTAGTAGCGCTGCATCAGTTCGGCGGTGCCCAGGTCGTCCACTTTCCACAGGCTCATGAGTTGGCTCTCGGCCCCGGCCATGACCCAGGCGCGGCGCAAGCCATAGACCCCTTCGCCATTAGCGACCTGGCCCACCCCGGTTTCGCAGGCACTCAGCACCACCAGGCGGGTACCGCGCAGGTTTAGCCCGGTGGCCTCTAGGGCGGTGAGCACGCCATCTTCTCCGGCACTGGTGCGAGCGTTGAACCCCGCTAGGGCCAATCCAGAGCGCAGTAGGGGATTTTCGTTGCTGACGGGGCGGGTGGGATTAGCAACGGGGGCGATGGATTCTATCAGGATGGTGGCTCTGTCTCCCCGAGTGGCGTCTGGAGTCGGCATAAACTCCACATCTTCCAAGAAAAATCCGTGGGTGGCGATGTGCAAAATGCTGGGGGCCTGTACCTGCTTGAGGGCGTTTTCGGTGGCGGTAGCTTCGGTGAGGATAATGGCGTTGTTGGGCAGCAGGGGGGCGATGGCCTCGACTTCTTGCTGGGTACCGGGTAGGGGGCCAAAGCGCAGGTGGGTGATGTCGCCGGAGCGTTGGGTGGCCCTTTCGCTTGAGCCTGGATTGGCCCTCATCCCCGGCCCCTCTCCCATCGGGAGAGGGGAGGGAGATGAGGTGTCGTAGTTGGGGTTGGCGAAGAGAACGGGGGGCTGTTGACTGGGGACAACCGTTTGCAGGCGCAGTAGGTCGCGTCCGGTGGTGAGGTGGGTGAGGGTGTAGGTTTCGACCAGGTAGCGGTTTTGCTCATCCACCAGGGCGGCAAAGGGGATGAGGTTGAGCTGGCTGTCGGGGGAGAGCAGCAGGTGGGTGGCGTTGCCTAGCAGGGGGCGGATGGGGGTCATGACGAGATCATCCAGGGTGCGGGCGGTGGTGCGGGCCTGGGTGAGGTCGTTGGGGCGGCGGGTGGCGGCAAGGAAGGCGCGGGCGGCGGTGTCGATGGTTTCGGCATCGCCAAGATCGACCCATTGGGGATCACCGGAACTGTGCAGAACATAGGCGGCGTAGCGCGGTTGGCCCCAGCGTTCGGCTTGGCTGGCGGCGGGGTTGAAGGGGCGATACTGCACCAGCTCTACCAAGGCGGCATCGGCGGGTATGAGGGCCTGCACAGCCTCGATTTCCACGGGTTCGGTTTCGACCCGAAAGGCGTCACTGCGGCGGGATAGCTCGTTCTCTAGGCGGTTCACCTCCTGGCGAAGGTCGTCGAGGCGGGTGCGGTAGATCGCTAGGTCTTGGTCGCCTGGGCCTGCATAGAGTTGGGCGGCGAGTTGGGTTTGGGCGCTGGTGTAGTCATCCAGCAGGGGAGCCAGGTCAGGACTCAGATTTTGGCGCAGAAGTTGTTGGGTGTTGGTGACGGCATCGAGGACACGACCCTTGCGGCGGAGAACGGTGGTGAGGGCAATGCGGGCAGCAGCAGGAGGGGGGGCGGCAGCTTGCAGATGGAGAGAAATCGCCGTATCTGTGGTACCGGTGAGGGTTGCCATATAGTTCTGCTTACGATCCTCAGAGCCGATAGCGAGGTTGAGGCTGAGGTTGGCTTCCTCAATAGCCAACCCCTGCTGAATGTAGGACAGCGCAGGCTCAAGCTGTCCTTGAGCGGCATAGAGCCCAGCCAGGTTGTTGAGGCCAGTAGCTACATTGGGATGGCGGTCGCCGAGCCGCTCACGCTGGATGGAGAGGGCTTCTTGATACAGCGGTTCCGACTCCCAATACCAGCCTTGCACGTCATACAGCACAGCCAGGTTGTTGAGGCCAGTAGCTACATTGGGATGGCGGTCGCCGAGCCGCTCACGCTGGATGGAGAGGGCTTCTTGATACAACGGTTCCGACTCCCCATATCGGTCTTGCTCGATATACAGCCCAGCCAGGTTGATGAGGCTGTGGGCTACATCGGGATGGCGGTCGCCGAGCTGTTCGCGACGGATGGAGAGGGCCTCTTGATACAGCGGTTCCGACTCCTCATATCGGTCTTGCCGTCGGTATAGCTCAGCCAGGTTGGCGAGACTGGTAGCTACATGGGGATGGCGGTCGCCGAACCGCTCACGCTGGATGGAGAGGGCCTCTTGATACAGCGGTTCCGACTCCCAATATCGGCCTTGCTCGATATACAGCCCAGCCAGGTTGTTGAGGCTGTGGGCTACACCGGGATGGCGGTCGCCGAGCTGTTCGCGACTGATGGAGAGGGCCTCTTGATACAGCGGTTCCGACTCCCAATACCAGCCTTGCAGGTCATACAGCACAGCTAGGTTTGTGAGGCTGGTAGCTACATCAGGATGGCGGTCGCCGAACCGCTCACGCTGGATGGAGAGGGCCTCTTGCAAGAGCAGTTCCGACTCCACATACCGGCCTTGCTCGATATACAGCACAGCCAGGCCGTTGAGGCTGTGGGCTACATCGGGATGGCGGTCGCCAAGCTGTTCGCGACGGATGGAGAGGGCCTCTTGATACAGCGGTTCGGCATCCTCGTAGCGCCCTGCATGAGACAGTTCAAGACCCTGGTTCATAAGATGGGTAGCGTTGGCGAGTTGTTCTGTCCATTCCACATCAGCCGCTGTTCCGGCTCGTACCGTTAACTGGTAGCGGCCCGTTTCACCCACAGCCCATGAATTGACTCCGATGACATACGTTCCTGTAATGGGCAACTCCAGTGCCATACGCGCATTCGTTCCATCGCCCCCATCATCATCTTCATCGACTAGAACATTGCCTGGGTCAAAAAGTAGTAGATAAGCATCAAACTCATCACTGATTAAGTCAATAATGACTACCTGTCCTGCAATGCCTTCAAATAGATGATCATTGACGTATGTGCCATCGGCTGGCAAGACCTCGCTGTTCTCATCCAGCACGCCCGTGATGGTCAACGGCTCAAACTCTGGAACTGACTGGGCCACCCTCATCGCCTCCCTCTGGGGCGAGGGCCGCGACCAGGCATTGGGGCTTTGGCACATCAGTAGCGCCACTAGCAGGGCTAGACTCACCAGGCGGGGCGGCTTGCCACTTGGGCAGAGCCCAACCCATGGGCGGATAGGCTGCGGCTGGGCTTTCATCACAATCATCATCTCCTTCACTCTCTTTCACTCTCCTTCACTCTTTTTCACTCACAACGCAAACCCGATTCCCCTAGCCCTCCGGATGAAAGGCAAAGGGAGGCCAGTCTAAGGTAGATCCATTGGGCATCTCGATGGTGACGGTAAACTGCTCGTCCCAAGTGCCGATCACTTGGGCATAGAGGTAGGACAGATCCGGGCCTGGGGTTTGGCTCACCAAAATTCCCGCCGCATCGCGCACCACCAGTCGGAGGTCGGGTGGCAACTGCTCCCCAGGCACTGGCCCCAGGAAAAAGATCAGCGACCATTCCGGCGGCGAGGATTCAAACAGCGTCCAGGTGAGGGCGTAGAGTCGGAAGGGTAGACCCAGATGCTGGAGGTCGGTGTAGGCTCCTCGGGCGGTGCTGGGAATGGTGACGCCCTGGGGGTCAAGCTGCCGCAAGACGGCCTCTAGCTGTTCAGCAGGGGTGCTAACAGACATCAGGGCATGGGCTGGAGCTAAGGGCGGTAGCAGGATCCAGGACAGCCCATGGGCCACGGTATCCATTTGGTCGCACAACCAGCGGCCTGCATTGATCAGACGATCCATCGGCTGGAATAGGGCAGAGGGAGCCAGCTTCGCCTGAGCCTGGGCGGTAACGAAACGATCTGAGGTGAGTTGGTCAGGATTCAGACAGTTAAGGTACAGCAGAATATCTTCGGGAGAACTCTCGAAGTAGGCCACGGGCACGATATAAGTGCCGTCAGCTTGGGAAATGAGATCCCCTCTGTGCCGGTGGGCCAGGAGATGGTCGTGACGTAACCCTGCCAGAATCGTGACATGATCTGCCTCGTCATGAACTTCCGCCAAAATGTAGAGGTGGGCAAAGTTGGCGGCATCATCCAGGCTGCTTTTGGGGATCGTCACCACGTCATCACTGAGGCTGCCCTGGGCCACGATGGCCAGCCGGAAATCGTTCACCCTATAGAGGGAATCTGGGGTCGGCAGGGGTTCGGCCCCACCGTGCAGCGAGAGATTATCAGCCCCAGATTCTAGCCATGCCTGTAGACCCTGAACGGCCATGGCCCGCAAAAAGGTTGGCCACTGCCGACTCTGATCGGGATCTTGCTGACAGACCCGCACGGCCCAGTCGATGGCGGCGGTGGAAAGCGTGACGGTGGTGGATCGGCTAGGCTCAAACTCAAATTCTGTGGACTCGGTGGCGTGGCTCATAGGATGAAGGGCGGTGAAGGGGTGGGCAGAGAAAGAGGGCAACATCATGACTCGGTACCCGGCATAAAGGAATGAATGGTGGTGCAAAGTTGTTGGGCAAACAGGCTGTTGGCGGTGCGGCCCTTGGGTTGTTGGGCTTCGGCGGCGGCGGCGGCGATCAGGGTATCCACCTCTTCAGTCAGCAGGGCTTCTAGGGTTTGGTCGATGGCCTGCAAGCGGTCGGCAGAGACGTAGGCCATGGCCTGACGCTGCACGGTTTCGTAGAGCTGGGGTAGCAGCCGATGGCGCACCTCCGACCGCAGGCGCTTGAGGTTGAGCAAGCGGTTCACCTGCACCTGGGAGGTAAGACCAATGTCGGCGGCGAACTTGCCCATGGGTAGCCCCTGGCAGTGGAATAGGTGCAGCCCTTGGATATAGGCCCAATCTTGTGGAGGCTTGCGGCCTCGCAGCCGATCCACATTGGCCTGGATGACGGCAGCGATTGCGCCCGCTAACTCCTTCACCATGGCTTGGCGGTAGGCTTGCAAAAATTCGTCCTGGTCGTCGTCGCCTGGGTCAGGGGGCTGGCTAGCGTGATTGGTGGCCACCGTTTCCCAGTCGAGGTTGTCGCTGTAGTAGACCGGAGCTGGCCCACCCCGTACATGAACGCGATATTGACGCAGTTGCCCAGCCAGGTGGCGCAGTTGGGCCAGCACGTCTTTGGGCGACAGGTCGGGATTGATGGCCCGCAGTTGCTCGGCGGTGGGGGTTTGGCAGCGGCCCCGTTGTCCACTTAGGCGCTGGGCCATCCGCGCCCGTCGGTAAACCTGCTGATAGCGCTCTAGCAGGGTGGTGGCCTGGGCTACCTCATACTCGCTGCATAGGTGGTACTGGCGCAGGATGCGCTGAAGTTGTCCGGTCTGGGTGTCGTTCAAAATGGCCCAGTCGCTGGCGCGGTAGAGTCCTCTTTCCAAAAGCACCTGGTTCAGGGCCGGATGATGGCTGGTGCGCCGACTGGCCCACGTGCTGAGGGCGGCTTTGGCCGGGTCATAGGTGGTCAAGATCTCCAGGCTAAAGGGCGGCGGGGTATCAGCCATGCGCCCATCGTCGTCTAGCACTAGGTAGAACAAGTCGGTGGCGGTAAAGCCATAGTCTCGCCCAAATCGCTGGGCCAACCCCAGGCACACCTGCTGAATGTGATGGCTGATGAAGCACCGCAGGCTCAGCTGCGCCAGATTTGCCTCTGGGCCTTTCGCTGCCCAGATGAGAAAGATCATCCGCGCCCAATCGGCATCGGGGGTAGCGGCAACGGTAGCCCGAAACCAGGGTTCTACCCGGGGGAGTACCTGCCCCTGGCACTGGCCTGAGTTAGTCAGGCGTACCAGTTGCCAATAGCGGGAATCAATATCCATGGGCGGGGAGAGGAGCAAGTAAAGGATATCGGGCCAAGAGGTAAGCGTTGACTCTTGCCCAAAGGTTCACTATGGCTAACCGTCGGGAACTTATTCACTCGCAAGGCTAGAAGGGCGAAGAGACCTTGCCGCTAGGGTTATGCATCGCAGGGGGACATGCTAGGGTGGCCACCTAAAGACCATTACCAAGCAGAATAAACGGTACCCAGTAGGTCAAAAGGTAGCGAAGCTGCGATTTGGGGCAATTTAGTCTATTTGTATTAGATCCCCTAAGCGTATCGCTGATCCATTGAGCGCAAGCTAAACGATGGGGAGAGCGATAAAACGACAGTGAGCGCCCTCCTCGGCCATTCTTAGGGGTCAGACCAATCGCTCAGTAGACTAGTCGTTAACGAGAATAGCTGCGCGCAACGCAGCTATTCAAAACGCTAGGACGTATATAGGGAAAGTGCTATGGAATCGCGTTAATCCAGGTGGACTAAGAATGGACTAATTAGCGCTATTAGTTGCTACCTATTGCTATCTATCGCTACTATACCTAGCAGTTGATACCAGGTAATACCAATGGGGAAAACAGTACAAACTAACTTGCGGTTGGATTCAGAGATTCGTGATCGGGCCATCGCGGCTGCTGAAGGTCAGCGGCTACAACTTGCCCGATTTGTTGAGCTTGCTTTGCTGGCTTACCTCGATGGCGTAGCAGATGGTAGCGCTACCGTAGCACGGAATAGCGGTATGGTAGCGGCTGATATTGTCGCCCGCCTGGAGGCCGTAGAAGAGCGCCTGGGGGAGTTGAGCGCCGCTTAGCCCAGCGGCAACCCACGCCACACACCGCCACCGCCATCGGGGGCAGCGAGGCAGCACGGTCTGGGGAGGGCCAGCACCCTAGAGCCGATGGGGCAAGGTGGCTCACCACGGGTCAGGCCGTACAGATTAGCAAAGCCAGGGGCGGGCCGGATAGCCGTAGCACCCTCCTAGCCTGGGCTGAGGATGGCAGACTAGCCCAGATTGGGCTGAGACACTGCCCACACGGATCGAGGCACAAGAATCTGGCCAGCTTTGAAGATCTGCGGTTCGAGGGGTGAGGTTGTCCAATTTTGTCCAAGGTGCCCTGGTGTATCACTAACCTTCTAAACTTTCTAAACCCTAAACCCCCGACCCATAGCCATTGCGGCCATTTAGACCCGATACGGCTGGGCAAGTTTGAATAGTTCGATGGTGTCGATCTGGTGCCTATCGGTGTCCCTGAATTTTGCCTAGCGAAAGCCCCAAACCTTCACAGGCTGCGGGCTAGGAGCAGGGGGGAGGGGCGAAAACAACACCCCTATTCTGTCCTAACTAGCCTCCGTCCTGCAATATCAGAATGTTTCTATCCCTCGCCGCGAGTCGAGTATCCTAGTCGGCCCTAAAGTGTTAGCTAGGCGAGCCCTTTCGCAAAGACCCGCCCGCTTTCAGAACCATGCGTGAGAGTTTCCCCTCACACGGCTCCCCTTGGATAGTTTCCATTCAAATGAGTTCTCTTTAGCCGTTGATGATTCGCATCCAAAGGGCTTAGGGCAGCGGGTATCGAGTAGAGAACTCTTCTTCTTTATGGGTCTCGATGACGCAGTTCTCTTGGGGATAGGCAACACAGGTAAGAATGTAGCCCGCTTCGATTTGCTCATCATCCAGGAAGGATTGATCGGATTGATCAACACTACCAGAGATGAGTCTGCCAACACAGGAGGAGCAAGCCCCAGACCGACAGGAATAGGGAAGATCCCAACCAGCCTCTTCGGCGGCCTCTAAAATGTAAGTGTCGTCACTACAGTCGAAGTCGGTAGTCTGACTGTAGTCACGGGTGTGTAATGTAACCTGGTAGTAGGTTGCCATGATTTGTCCTCTTCTCAAATAAGACAGTAAGGTTGGATGGGTAGTGTTCTAGACCTGTGTGTGTCACCAAGCCAGATTCAGCGACGGCAACAATTCTGGGACAGCCATCCACAGGTCTAGCGCACTACCCTGGTCGTCATGCTCCAGAATAGCCTGCTCCTACGACAGCAGGCCATCGACCATAATCTTTCGTTTGAGGTGCTGTTGAACTTTCAGCAGGCGGTGATTCAAACTAAATTGCTTACCGACTTACGAGGCAGCAGGACAGGGCCAGTTCAGCCAGGCGGCTTAAGGAAAAGACTGGAATCACGGATCTGGGAGAAGCAGAAGCATTGGTGGTATCGCAAGGTGGAGTGATGCCCCAACAAAAACCCCAGCCTTTGCCGCCGATGGGCTGGGGTTGGGGCTTTGGGTACTTTGGTGCAATGTGCCGAAAGCAACAGCACATCACGACACCATACGCCCCCGGCTATGGCATGACTGGCCAGTCTGCCCAGCATTTAGACCGCCCGCCACAATTCCCACGATTGTATAGTTCGATGGTGCATCAATAGTACCTATCGGTGTCCCTGTTTTGTACCAAACAAAAGCCCCAATCCCTCACAGGCCAGGGGATTGGGGCATGGGCGTGGTGTCCTTGGGGCTGCAACGCAAGGTATCAGCGATGTGACAAAATGCGACACTACAATTCCGAAATTCTGAACGGGCTACCGACTCACCCGCCGCTGGGCCAGACGCAGCAAACTGCGGGTTAGGCGGGCCTCGGTTTCAGTCCTGGGGATGCCCAACGATGCCTCGGTGGAAACAATTTGATCAGCCAGTGAGCGGGTAGTCTCAGGGTCGAAAATTCCAGCGAGCGACACCAGGGACAACCTCAATTTCCACAATCGCCACAGCCTCGCACGATACTGCCTCAGTTCCCGTGGCTGGGTGCCGGGTGGGCGGGGTGAGTGATTGGGGCCATTCCTAGCCGATTGACGCTTACCTGCCTCGGAGGTGGGGCCAGTGCTCTGTTCCCATGGGCGAACCTGATTGATTAGCTGTCGTTGCCGCTCACGGGCTGCGGGTGTCCATCGGGGCATGGGGACTCTACTCCTGACTCAGTTCGTTCGTTGTTCGTTTGCGATGCTGGCCAGCACGTCGTAAAAATCGGGCTGAGCAGCTTTGAGGGCTACCAGTTCAGGCAGGATGACCACAAGCACGGCCCGATCCTGATCCTGTTGGCGTTCGGCCTCCAGCGCAGCCCCTATCGCGGCTGTCGCCTTGTTTTGGCACCGTTCGCAGATCGGCGTGGGTGAAGTCGCCGAGGGCTGGGGAGGTGACTGAGAGAAGGACTAGGTAGCGGTCGCTCATGCGGCTACATCCATGGGGTTTAGATCGGCTAAGGGCACCGTTCGCACCGTCTGCACAACAGGATTCTGTAGCTGAATCGTGGCCATGCTGCCCTCGGTGGATAGCACGACCCAAACACCAAGGGACGCCCCCCACAGCACCGACCGACCGACCCACAGATCAACGCTACAGGGGGGTTCTGGTGTGTCACACCCCCCTGGTGATTGCACATTAACAGGGGGGGGTGTGACAGGTTCCGATGGCTTATCCTCCATGGGTTGCCGCCGTTCAGCACGACGGGCCAGGATGGCGAGGGCCATGGCTTTACCGTCTTGGTCGATCTGATAGATCCGGGTTCGCTGTTTGCCCTGCCTTACCTGACGGGACTCGGTAGCCAGCCCCATCTGGTCTAGCAGTTGCCCTAGCATCTGCTGGGGACTCATATCAGGCCGTAGCGCCACGTTTAGCGCGGCCTTGACCTGTGGGGCGAGGGCAAGGGCATTGGCCCCAAACTGGGCAAGGGCATCATCGTCGGTGCCCCATTCGTCTGGGTTATTCAGCCATTGGCCGAGTCCTAGGCGCATCCTGACCTGTCGCCGTAGTTCTGAGGTGGAAATATCCCACGGGCAGATACCCAGATGATGCTGGGCCTGTCGTTCAACGGAGCGCACCACCGCCGCGCTGGCGGTCTCAGGGTGGATGAAGGCTTCAAGCTCTAGCAGTTGCCCACGGTAGCGCCCGTCATTGTCGAGCAACACCAAGTCAGGCGTTACCTGGTCAGGTTGGATGGCATAGAAGTCGGCAAGGTGCCACTTCGCGAGGGCCAGCCTTTCATCGGCTTCGAGGTGTTCAGCCTGTTCTAATGCCTTGGCCTGGGTAGCGGTTAGGTTAGCCGCTCCTGCCGTGGCCCTGGCTTCAGATTCCTTGATCTGGAGTCGCACCGCTGCCAGTTGTTGCTTAGCGTCCTGGTCTGCATCCAGGCGTTCGATGGTGACGTTATGCCCCTCATGGATGAGTCGCACCTTGAGGGCAGATCGCAGGGATAGCATGGAGCGGTTACGGTCGGCCTCAATCCTAGCCCATAGGTCAACGTGGGGATTGAGCCAGTCGTAGTCGGTGATATTCCCGATAAGGGCTCCTAGGCTGGCGGCGGTCATCTGGGCGTTGGCGTTGGCTTTGTCTTGGAGCAGCTTTTTCAGGCGGAGGGGATTGGTATCCCGCCCCACCTTGGAAAAGCTCCGACCATACTTGGCACACCACACCACACGGGGGATAGGCTTGCGTACCCGTGCGAGGGCTTGGCTCATGTCGGCATCGGTGCTGCTGGCCCCCCAGAACAGGCCATAAACCTTGTCGAAATGTTCAACCTCAATCGATACCCCGGTGGCCATAGATGGGGTTGCGATAACCACCTGGTAAGCGGTGATGGTGTTGTTTGGGTCGGTAATAACCAGCCGCTCAGTCTCGCCCCCGCTGGTGTCGGAGTTGAGTAGGAGCTGCCGCCCCATGCCCGCCGTTTCAACCTCGCTGATTAGCCAGTCTAGGCGCTTGCTGCCTGCCTTAGAGTCGGTGACGACTAGCACCCGCTGACCCGCTGCTACATCAGCGATCAGGCGGGCTGTGATAGCGCTGGCATCGGGGGATTCGATGAAGGTGATGGGCCAAGGGGTTGGCTTGGCATCATTCACCAGTAGCCAGATCGGGGCATTGTCGCCTCGGAGCGCTCCGAGGTAGTCAAGGTAGGGTTTAGCTAGGTCGGCATCTGCAACGATGATCCGGCGGGCTGATTGCACCAGTTGGGTGAACCGAGCCAGCAGCATAGGACGCGCCCCGTCTTTGTTGCAGGTTGAACTGGTGAGCAGGTGCCGCATGACCTGCACAAACTCATCCAGAATCAGATTGCAGCCCCTGAATTTATCAGGGTCGATGGCCATCAACGTGCCGTCTACGCAGCCCCCGACCCGTAGGGTATAGCCCTCGTCGTCAATAAATTCGCCGTTGAGTCGGCTAAGGTCGCCTCGGTAGTTAATCCCAAGACGCTGGCATAGGTTACGCATTAGGGCGATTCGGTGCCCTAGGGCTAATTCCAGACCACTATCAACCAGGTCAGCCATTAACCCCGTCTTACCTGTCCCCTTGGCGCTCTTAAAGGCCACGATGCCCGTTTCAGGAATCGCCTCAGTGTCGATGGTGTCCAGGGTGCTGGTGTTGACCTGCATGGCGGGGGCCATGCTGCCTAGGGGATTGTCGAGGGCCAGCTTTAGCCGCCATTCCTCTAGGGTTAGCGCCTGGTCGATGGCGTGGTGTAGGGCATTGGGGCCAGCATTGGCAACCAGATCGTCTAAGCCCTTGCCCTGGTCGGCTGACCATTCAACAATCCGAACGATGCAGCCCGCCGCCTGCAACAGGCCACCAAACCGCAGTAATGCCCCAACGACCCGCCGCCGTGCCGTTGCCTTGATGTCTTGGTCAAAGGCCAGATAGATAGGGCGTCCTGGGGTCGCTATAGCCTTGATATCGGCAACCAGCTCCGGCTGGATGGAGTTGCCTAGGGCATCCTTCACCCGGTAGCCTGCGTTGACGCCGACTAGAGCCACCGTGGCGTAGCCCTGGGATAGGCCACAACCGCCTTTCTTACCCCCCTCGGTGATGACTACCGGAGCTGATGGGATGGACAGCCACCATGCCCAAAAGCCGTCATCCTTCGCTTTGACGGCGGCTAATAGACGAACAATGCGACGGCAACCTTCCGACCGAGTTCCGCTTCGATGGCTTCCAAATCCTTTTGGTCGGGGGTAAAAAGAATCCCCTTCAATCTGCTGTCCGTCATCACGGGATCGATAAGCTGATAGCGCGATAGGCTGACCAGCCGGGATATTATCGCCGGGGGCACCCCATCCCGCTCCCAGGCTTCTATCGCCATCTGTCGAGCTTTCCTTTGACGTCTGGAAGGTTTCTGCGAAGGCGTTCCGAATCCTTTGCTGATATTCCTTGCCATATCCATGCCTCTTCGCAATTTTCAGCCCAACCCGCCAGGACACGGCCAGAAAAAGCGCCCTAGGTTTTTGGCCCTCAGGAGAGGTGTACTTCTTAATTTTGCCTGTGTGGTCGTGGTCTGGAGTATCGGCTTTGAATTGGCCCCACTCCATCGGTACCCAGTTGTTGAGGGGGTCTAATCCTGATACCCACCAACCACCTTGGGATGAGTTCTCGTAGCGCTGTAGGACGTTGCGAACGGCTCCTGTGGCGTACTGGGCAGAGTGCCCACCAAAGCCCGCCAGCTTATCCCCAGCCAGCCGTTCAATGACCTCCTGGCCCTCAATGCTGCGAACGTTAGCCGCGATGATTTCAGGGGCAACGCAGGACGCCTGCCATTCTGTATGGTGCCGTGGCTCTAGGTAACTCATGCCGCCACCTCCAGCCGCTGCGCCGCAATCGCCCAAACTTCGCTGGGGTGGCACCCGCTCTCGCTACACCACAGCCCTATCGCCGCCCGCCTAGTCGGTGGGGGCCAGGTCGCTACGTTGTCCAGCCGCGTTAACGCCTCGCTGAGGCTGGAGAGGGCCAATCCCCGGTAAGGCGATGTAGTTTCAGGGGTATAATGGGGGTAGAATTTTTCGGTGTTTTCAGTTTGCGATGCTGGGTATACCATTGAAGTGTAAGCACCCCTGGTAAGGGTGTCATTGGCCCGCAATTTGTCCATAGGTGAGCCGACGAAACTCAGGGGACAAATTCGGGATTTACGTTGAAAGAGGGCTTGGCGGGGTGGTATCCGCTAAGCCCTTTTTAATGCCTGATTGTCTTGCAGACGCAAAAATTCCTCACTCCGCAAGAAACGGGTGAGGGCAATCCGGCAAAGCTTAGTGTGACTCAGGCTAGGGTTGGCCTCAATCGCTTGGTCAATCAGTTTTAGATCAGCGTTGGGCAGTCGAAAGGCGACCGTTCCAGTTCTGGAGCTGGGCATGGGATTGTTCGTAAAGAATTAGTTTGTTCACGGGACGACTCCACGGCTTACCTCTATGCGCTGGGCTTGCGGTTTTATGCCGCGCCCTTCTCCTATCTGCGTCCCTTTATTTTACCCCAAAGTTCTGGGCGTGTTTGCATTCTAGTGTCAGACGCAACGAGAAATAAGGATTTCTCTCGGTGGCCTACACCAGGGATAGTGGTTTCTTATCCCCTGCCTCTGCCACGGGGCGGGCCTGAGTGAATGGGGGTTGGGTTCATCCAGCCACCCGTTGCCACAGGCGGGCAATCTCGGCTAGCAGCACTTGAATATTTTGGGTGAAGGCTCGGTGCTCGGTGGCATTAGCGGCCATCGTCTGGTCAAGGCGCTGACGGTCGGCCCTAGCTTCAGCTAAGAACACCTCAAAGCGTTGATCGGTTTCTTGCTGCTGTCGGCCTAGGTCGGCAATCATCCCGACTGTATCCGCAATCGCAGACTCTAACCGATTGCCCGCGTCATCAATACGCCCCGACCATGCCTCAATGGCACGGGCATTACTTTCTGCTACCTGCTCTGCACGGGCTAGCCGATCAGCGGTGGCCGCTAGCACAGATTCCACACGGTCTAGGCGCTGGATGCTGGCGGCATTGGACTCGGCCACGGTGGCTAGCAGAGCCTCTATCCGGTCAAGGCGATCATTGCTACTGGTCATTTGCTGCCCTCGCTCCGAATGTCGGCATTCTCAGGCTTGGCTAGTTCTTCCTTGATCAGGTGTTCAATTTGTTGGCTTCTATTTCGCGTGTTCTTTTCAGCCAGCCTGTCTAGCAGGTCAACCGACTCATCACTGATAGATATTGTGATTCGCATCATATGGGCGGCAATCGTCATATCAATCCTACTCCCTTGAGTTGAAACGGCTGTGTTTTAATCGGTGCGGCACTTTTATGCACTACTATACTCAACTTTATTCATTTTGTATTCATAAATGTGTATAACTGTGATATACCTGTTTACAGCAGTGAACGCCCTGTAACCATTGCAAAAACTAGAGGGCGGCTGCAGTGAACGCCTGATTTTGTTCCCTGCCCAGTTTTTTCAACGTTTCTAACCCGTTTCTAGCCATGACTCAGATTTCTCTCAGTTCCTACTGCAAAGGCCGCAACCTCCCCAAGGCCACCGTTTACAAGGCTTTGAAGGCTGAGGGCTTCGACACCAGCCAGGGCATGAGTCCCGAAGCGGTGGCATGGGCAGACGCCTATTTCCTGGACAATCCCACCGAACCCACCGCCATCGTCCCCACGGTGATCGAGGTGGGGAACCACCGGGGGCAGCTTGCTTTGCCCCAAGCCCCCGCCGCCATCAACCTGGCCGATTACCGGGGTGATGTTGCCCTGACCAGCTTTGAGCCGGAAGACGTGGATCGCTTCCTGAGTAGCTGTGACGGTTTCCTGGAGGCTGTCGAGGCCGATTATCACCAGCAACAGGCCATCACCCAACGGAAGGCCCAACAGGCCGCAGCGGTGAAGGCCAAAGTTGAGCAGGTGAAGGAAGCCAGCCTGGTTTACAAGCTGCGTTCTGAGCAGTTGGCGCTGCATAACGCCGCCATTGATGCCCAGGTTCAGCGGGATATGTCTGTGCTGGGAAAGCCCCAACAACCCGCCGAAAGCGCCCAGCCCTAGGGGTTTACATCGCCCTAGCAGTAGCTGGGACAGCCCTGGCCATTCTGTTGTTTTGAGGATTTCCGATGATTCACACCCCCACCTATCCCGCCGAGTTTGCCATCGGGCAGGTTGTCAGAGTCCATCTAGGCTACGGGCCTTACGAAGCCCCCGTCACCGAGCAGCGCTGGGATGCCGAGGCCGCCGATTGGTACTACTGCCTCGAAGGTTACGACCTTGAATTTGCCGCCTACCGCATCCACCCGATTTAGGAGGCTCAAACCATGACCATCCAAGACGAACTACGCGCCGAGTACGAGAGCTACCAGATTTACGACCTGTGGCATTGGGATGCCGGGGACTATTGCAGCGAAGACGGTTTCCCCACCGAGGCCGAGTGTCGGGCCGATTTCGAGCAGTTCATCGCCACGTTGGAGGACTAGCCCATGCTTAGCCCTGACCCAACCCTAGGGGATGTCTTCGACCTGGCCCTCGCCGTTGCTGAGGCTCAAGCGGAACTGAGCGAAGACGACATCCCACGGCTGCGCGAACTGTTGCAAAGGGGGCTGGATGCCTTCGAGATCGACACCGAGCTAGCCCACGACTATGCCCAGCGTATCGATGCCTTGGAGGGTTAGCTATGCCCACCTATCCCGCCGAGTTTGCGATTGGCCAGCCTGTGGTGCTGGACATCGAGGGCACCACCTACCGCAGCACCATTACCCGCGCCTACTGGGATACCGCTATCGAGGACTGGCTCTACCAAGTTGCCGGGTTGGCCGGATGCGAGATTCCGGCCTACGAAATTCACCCTGCTTAGGAGCGCCCATGCAGTTTGTTGACGTTTACACCCAGCTTGAGGGGCAACCGCTCGAAGCCTTCACCCTGACCCGTCCCTACTGGTTTTCCCCCTGGTGCCTGTTGGGCTATGAGTGGGTGCTGTACCCCATCCTCCCAGGCCAGACCTACACCCTAAGCGAGGGCTATCGTACCGTCACCTGTAGCGAAGTTTATTAGGAACCCCGCCATGACCGATTTTGAGCTTGAGATTGACACCAGCGACCTGCCCGCATCCTGCCTAGACTGCGCCCATTGGTGCGTTTGTGGGGGTTGCGAGTTGGCAGGCAACCCAGCGGTTGAAGCCTTCACCGACCCGTACCAAAACCCCCACGATGCCGATATGCGTAACTGCCCAGGTTTTGAGGAATACCAGCCATGAGTTGCGCCTGTACCGACTGCATCTCTTTCGCTCCCGACGACCCCACCGCCGAGTTCTGTTTGCAGGAAAGCAACCCCGCTGTTGTTGAGTTCTGCCAGGACGCCCAGAACTGGGCCAACGCCGATATGCGCCAGTGCCCAGGTTTTCTGGCGAGTTTCGTGCTCAACACCGACTACCTCGACAACGACCTGTACAACCCTGCGACGTGGGTAGGGGCTAGATGACCGCTGCCGAACTCCGAAACGCGATAGACACCGACCTCTACCACGGCGACCCCAGCCGCCTAGCCGAATACGAGACCTACTGGGAGTCCCTACGGCCCCCCCCCACCCCGCCTACTGGCCAGTGATTGACGACCGATTGAATGCTCTCTCGAACCTCTAACCAGGATTCACCCCATGAACACCCCCCCACCTGTTCCCCTCGACTACCGCAAGGAAGCCTTTACCCCAGCTCCCGAAGGGCCGATCCAAAACATCTACCGGGTGCCGTTGCCTTGGTGGCAGAACCGCCGTTACTGGGCGGTAGGTGGCCTGTCCCTGGCTGCCCTAACCGGGGTTGCGTTTGCCCTAGCCCAGTCTGGCCGCGTAGGCAACGAAGGGGTTTATCAAAGCGAAAACCCCGTCCCCAACTATGAAAACGTCATCGCCGCCGCCCAGGACAGGCTAAGCGGTAACTACCAAGATTCGCGCCTGGTGCTGGATGACGTTGCCCGTTCTGTCCTAGAGAACGAAGCCTACCGCTACCGCACCGAGGCCGAACGCGCCGTTCGCCTGGAAACCGACCCCTGCTATGGCCAGCAGTTGATCTGCCCCTTAAACCGCTTTCAACGGGACGCCCAAGCTGCCCTAGACATTGCCAAGGTTGAGCGGGACTGGCAACGGGCCAATGCTGCCCTATTCCGGGTTGAGGCCGTTGAGGTGGCGAGGGCCATGGATGCCCTACCCAGTGACCCGCCGATCAACCTGGCGGTGGTTGCCATCGAAAACATTGCCCAGTATCACGACCGCCAACACTCCCTCTCCCAGGAGGTGCAAGCCCATGAAGTTAGAGAGTAACTGCGCCCGCCTGGTGTTTGCCCTGCTGAACCAGCAAAACCCCGCCACCTTGGCCCTAGGGGCTGGGGTAGTGCCCCTAACCGGGTTCCTATTGTTACTTCTGATTCGCTTGTTAAACGCGCTAGCCCCCGTCCTAGGGGTTGCCCTAATTGCCTGGGGGTGTCTGTTGATGGGCTTGGCTGTTGTGAAGGTTGCCCAGCAGTTTCTCTGGAGGTTCACCCGATGAAACTAGACCAGAACACCATGCTCTATACCGCCATCGGTAGCGCTGCCCTAGGGCTGCTCTGTGGGGTGCAGCGCCCTGCCTCCAACCTCACCCCCGCTGACCTCGAAACCTTCGCCAACGGGGGCCAGGTTGAATACCGGGTGACGAACCCTTACCTACCCTTGGCCATGCTCCTAGGGGCTGTATCGGTGGGTTCTGGCCTTGCCTGGGCACTGAAGGGAGAATCCCCTACGGTTGCCCTCGCTGCTACCCCAGCCGCTCCTATGGCCCCCGTAGCGCCTGCCTGGGATGGGTCTGTCCCGATGCCCCAAGGAACCCAGCCCGACAGTTACCGAGTAGGCAACCCCGCTGCTATCCTGGCCCAACGGTTACGGCCTACCCTCATCGCAGCGAACCCACGGGTGGGGAAGGGGCTAACCGTGGCCCATGCCTACCGACAAGCGCAGGCCAACGGGGCAGCGGTGTGGGTCATCCAGCCGAAGTATCACCCCAAGGAACATTGGTATTGGGAAGCCGCTGATAACGTCCTGGGGTTTATGGCCGATAGCCTCGAAACCAAGGAAGACATCGAGGCCATGCAGGAGGAAATGCAGCAGTTCATCTTCGCTTGGCGGCAAATTCCCCAGCGACCCAAGGTGCTCATTATTGACGAGCTGGCCATGCTCAAAGTCACGTTCAAAACCTGGTATGAGTCCTTTCTCAAGCCTCAGTTAGTGATGGAACTGTCCTCAGGTGAGACCGACGACCGTGCCCTATGGGCCATGACTCAGAGCAGCCTAGTCGGTGACATCGGAGTGAGCGGGGGCATGAGGGCAACCTTTGACCTGCTGACCTTGCAGACCCCAACCAGTCAGGGGCACCTGGAAAGCCTACGGGCCTCGGATAAAACCATCCCGCCCATTGATGACCCCAGCATCTACGAGCGGTCATTCAGCCCCAAAGGTGCCGTCTTCTACCACAGCGCCCTGCCTGAATGGCTGCCCATGGTGGCCTATGAGGTGCCGGAAACTCAGGGGAAAAATGGACAACTAAGTTCCCTGGGTGAAACTTTCCCGGTAACTCGCGGGAACCAAGATGGGGCGGGGGCTGTGGCCTTACCTGAAACGAAAGTTACCGAGTTTCAATCGGCCCAAAATGCCCCCGATTTGGCCCTCATCATCGCGGTAACTCGTGCTTTGGAAACTGGCATGAGCCGCAGCCAGATTATCAAGGATGTTCTCGGCTACACAGGCAAGCGCTACGCCGCCGGGGGCGAACTCTACGACCGCATCCACGCCATCATTCAGGAGAACTCTACCCATGACTAGCCGCACCCCCGCCAACAGCAGCGCCATGGCCCGCACCCCAGGCAAGGGGCCAGAGGTGATCGACGCCCAAGTGATCGACATTCAACCCAGCCCCGTTCGGGGTGGCTCACTACAACTCGCCCCCAGGAACTCCATGCAATCCAACATCCAGGACGGGGGCTGGTTCGATGCCTCCGCAGGCAAGCGGAAACCCGTCTTCGTCATCAGCCCCGCTACCGACCCGTGGTCAATCTTCCCCGTCCTGCGGTCGGGCCTGTCCTGCCTGCGGAACTATCCCCTGCAAACGATGGGCGGTGCCTTTATCTCGGTCTGGGGTGGGCTGTTTGTCCTGGCGGCTGGGCTGAACGTGCTGCAAGGGTCAGCGGTCAAAGCGTCAGGCGACATTTGGAACCCAGTTGTGGCTGGGACAAACTTTGGGGCCATGTTGGTTGTCCCTACTCAGTCCATCGCCGGAAGCGCTCATAAGGTGCTCACCGGGGAAGAACGGATCGGTGAACCCATCGAAGTACGCCCCTACACCAGAGCGGTAAAGGTAGGGGAATAACCATGCTGCTGTGGCGAGTCCGAACCCGCCGTTTAGCCATCCTTGCCTGTGCCGTGGCGGGGGTGGCTTTTCTAGACCTGCTAGAGCCAGGGCGGGGAAAGTTCATCAATCCCATCAACAAAGCCCGTAGTGCCATTGAGGCCCACCAGGTCGCCCGATGGATTGAAGCCAACCGAGTAGACCCCAACGACCAACGCTTGCTGAACTGCGAAGTCATTGCCCCCGACCCCGTTGCCATCGATGCCACCGCTGCCAACATCCGACGGGCCTTGGTGGGCGAATCCGAAGTGTTAACCCTAACCGCCCTCGGTGCCCCTGCCTGCGACCTTGGTAACGGGGTTTACCGCTGGGTTCTATCCAATGGCCTCGCCCTAGACGTAACCGTGAATGAAGGGGAGATAACCCACAGTGAACTCAACCGTTAGCCAACATAAACCCCATTGGACAGAACTCCCCCCAACATGGCGGTGGGTCATCGGTAGCGCCATCCAAGCCAGTGACCTTGCCCTACGCCTGGGCTGTATCGCCCTGGTCGGTGCCTCAACCTGGGTGATGGTGGATACCGAGGCCAACCAACGGTTTACGATTCGCAGGGCCGATGCTGCCACCGTTGCCACCCAAGGCCAAACCTACGCCTCTCCCATCGTCGGGAAAACCCTAGACGACCTCGTTACCTACCCACCCACCCACGGGCAAAGCTTTGGCCCTGAGACAGGCAACCAACGCCGCTACGGCCCCCACGGTGGGGTTGATTTTGATTCCCGCGTAGGAGGTTCGGCGGGGGCTGCTGTCGCCTCTCCCATCTCAGGTACGGTATCTGAGATCCGCAAGATTGGCACCAGCGCAAACGGGGCATCCTACCAAGTCCACATCCAAGGCCAAGACTGGGCGGGGGCCATCGAACACCAGCTCGTCCACGTTGATTCCATCGCGGTTGCGGTGGGCGATACCGTCACCGCTGGGCAAGTCGTTGCCAAGGTAAGCCCTACCGACTCCGTTTCAACCGGGCCTCACCTGGACTGGAAAATCAAGCGCAATGGGGCATGGGTCAACCCTCAGACCTGGGCTAAGGATGCCAAGGGACAGAACGCTACCCAACAGCAGCAAGCCCCCAACGCCCCCGGCGAACCCATCCCCGATGACCTGCTGAAACGCGCCATTGGTCGGGCCGAGGGAACCCGCGACGCCAACGGCAACCCCACCCAAGCGTTCTTTGGCCATCGTGATCCGGGGTGGCAAGGCCGTTGCCAGAACCAGGGCAGTTTCTCTTACCAACACTGTGCAGCCTCGCCCGAAGCCGCCGATCAGTCTTGGCTAGGCACCCTCAGGAAAGCTGAGCAGGACATCAACGCCCAGGCCGTGGCCAAGTTCGGAAAGCCCCTATCCCAAGCCGCCATGGTCGCCGCTTTGGATGGCTACACCCAATCTCCTGATGCAGGAAAGCGCCTAGTTGACCACCTGCCCACCGCAGACCCCAACCCCCAGCAGATTATCCAAGCCCGTACCGCTGCCCTCGAAGCCAGCCGCAGGGCAAAGGGCGGGCCTCCGATGAACGTCCCCCACGACCAGCAACGACGGGTTAATGCCCTGCTAGAGCCGCTAGGCCGATGATGGGAAGGGGAGACGGCCACGACCGACCATTATCTCCCATGTCCGAATCCCTTGATATAGCTAGGTTTCAGAAAACCTCTGGCCCAAAGCTGGGCGTAGTGTGTGAAGCGCGGAACCCCGAAACAACGTGGAGGGGTGCAGCCCAGCCCCATTCCAGCAGCAGGGTATCCACGCCACTGAATCAAGTCGTTATCAAGTCGTGAATGACAGAAAATATCAGGTATTCTTCAGGCTCAATACATTCCAGTCGTGATTAAGTTGTGATTAAGTCGTGAATGGTGGATAAACTCCAGGCGATCCTCTGGTTCAACTTATTTCAGTCGTGAATCAGTCGTTATCAAGTCGTTATCAAGTCGTGAGGAATGTGATGAGTTCAGATTGTCTTTAGGTTCAGCCTAGAGAAGTCGTGAATCAGTCGTTCTTAAGCCGTGATTAAGTCGTGAATCGAAATCATTTGGCATCATTGCGCGCTCTCTCCCGTCTGCCCAAGAGTTGGTCTGCGCAGGGGACATCACCCACAGCCGTCCACAATATCCTCATCGCCAAGGCCGCTTGCACATAGCCCGCCTCTCCGGGGTTAATGAGGTCGCCCGTGAACGGTTTGCGTACCTGATCTTGAGCATGTTGCATCGTGTAGAGTCCCACAATGTTGGTGTAGACAGCTTCATGGAACACACTCAGTCATCAGCGTGGCGGTGGGATGGAGGGGCCTGTGGCCGATGCGGTTGCTGCCCTGACTGTGACGCTTGAGTTCGCCACCACCCGCTCAGACCATGGCCCAATGAGTCCCATTCAGTTCGCCATGCCCGAGATATTGTCAAATCTGGTGTATGGCTAGGATCTAGGCGGCGTCCTGCATCTGGGTCACATCGGGGTTGTCATCCATCCGGTATCCATCCTTGAACGGAATGCCTT
>NZ_JACJRS010000071.1 GCF_014697375.1 Phormidium sp. FACHB-1136 | reverse complement strand
GAAAGGCTTTACATCAGCCAGTTTCGGACATGATGGGTCGATTGACTCAGCTCATGTCCGTTTTTCTTGGCGTCCCGCTACCGGATACAGAACTTCCCACTGTCCAGTAGACCATAGATGCGGAACATCTCCTCCGACCACAGCAGGGTGCGGTGGGGCAGACGCAGTTCCCAATTTCCGGTGTGGGCAATGCGCTGGGCTTCCTTCAGGCGAGCCTCGGCCCGCTGGCGTTCCTCAAGATCGTGGCGGGCCTGTTCTAGGGTTTGGGCTTGCTGAATGGCAATGGCCAACTGGTCGGCCACGGTACTCACCAATTCAACCTCCGAGGCTTGCCACACCGCTGGTTCGCCAGGGTCGCCAAGGATCTCAGCGGTGGCTGAAGCCGAGGCCACTGGGGCAGGGCGATGGATACCCAAACAGCCCCAGGGCTGGGCATCGCTGACGGCCAGGGGGACCAACAACCAGCAACCTGGGAGGGCTTGCACCAGGGGCGGAGAGGTATCGGCGGCGGTAAGGGCGACGATGTTGAGGCGTTGGAGCCGTTGGGTAATGGCGGTTTCTCCCGCTGTACCGACCTGGTTGAGCAGGCTCACCTGATCCGGCTGGGCGCGATACTCGGCCACCACCTGCCACACCTGGGAATGGTTTTGATAGCGCTGAATATGGACGTGATCCACCTGCAATAGATGGGCCACCTCGCAGGCGGCGGTTGTAAAAATGGTGTCTAGATCGAGGGACTGCCGAATCGCTTGGATGACACGGTTGAGAGCCTGTTCTCGGCGGATTTGGTGCTCAATTTGTTGGTAGGCCAGACACCGCTCGGTGATGTCCTGGGACACCCCTAGGCTAAACAGCGGTTCACCCTGGTCGTTGTGCACTAGGCACACGGTTAGCGTTACCCAAATAGCGTGGCCATCGCGATGCATATAGCGCTTTTCGATGGTCATGGAGGCCAGCGTACCCGCCAAAAGCTGTTGGTACTGGGTGAGATCCATCCCTAGGTCGTCGGGGTGGGTAATATCTTGGAAGGTTTTTTGGGTCAGTTCCTCGCGGCCATAGCCCAGCATTTTGCACATGCCGGGGTTCACTTCCACCAAGTTCCCAGCCAGATCCGCCTGACAAATGGCCACACTAGCCTGTTCAAAAATCGCCCGAAAGCGAGCCTCGGCGGCACGGGTCACGGCCTGGGTTTGCTGGCGTTCGGTAATGTCTTTGCCAATAGACAACAGGCAGGTTTGGCCCTGAAATTCCGTCAGTTCCGAAGACACCAGCAGCGTTTTCACCTGGCCATCGGGGGTGTGGGTATCAATTTCGGCGTTTTTAATCCATCCGGTTTGCAGCAGTTGGCGTCGCAGGTGGGCAAACTGCCGTCGATTGTGTCGCAGCCCTACATCTTGGGGACGTTGCCCAATTAACTCTGCCTCGCTATGGCCTAGCCACTGGGTGTAACCCTGGTTGACCAGCAGGTAGCGCCCCTCCGGGAAGGTGGTAATGGTGATCGGGTCGGGGATGTGCTGGAAGAGGCTGGCAAAGGCGGTTTCTGTTTCTTTGAGGCGCTTTTGGGTGTAGCTTTGCTCAAAGCTGAGGGAGAGGCTGATGGCCGCCGTGCGCAACAGTTTGACGGTTGTGGCCTCCCATGGCCCTAGGTGGGGGCAGCGGGTGAACAGCAAAAACCCAAAGTAGCGACTACGGTAGCGCAGGGGCACAATCAGCACCGATTCCGCCTCTAGGGTGGCCAAAAAATCCTGTTCTGCCGCCGGAAAATCCGCTCGCATACCCTGAATAATGCGGCCTTTTGCGAGACTGTGGTGCCACCGTTGCAGGGTGGAGTGGGGAATATTTTGAAATCGCGTTTCCCCCAGCAGGGCGGGTAGTCCGGGCTGCTCCCAGGCCGTCCGCAGGCTCACCCAGCCCTCGGCACTGTCGCGATGGTGAATTTTAAACAACGCGCCCCGACTGGCCCCGCTGGTGGTGGCCATCAGCTTCAGACAGCGCTGATACACGCGCAAACGGTTGTGCCGATGCAGGCTCAGCAACTGGTAGTGAATGTGGGTGATCATCGCCAGCCCCAGATCCTCCGCTGGTGGCCATGCCGTCAGCCGCTGGCCCACTCCCTCCGGCTGAATCCAGGGAGTCTCGGCTAAGCGCTGGCGACAGAGAAAGCCACAGGGCTGCCCCTGGTCATCCAAGACGGGCAAACCGGGGAGCGTCGTGCAAGACAGCAACCCCAGGGCCACCGCCAGGGAATCGCCTCGGTGTAGGGTGGGGATCGACCACACCATGGCCTCGCGGATGGGGGTCGTCGCCGTATCGATGCCCGTAGCCACAGCGGCCAGCACCGCCTGATCGCTGTAGAGACCCACCCCAGGGGCGTCGCCTCCATCCACCACCAGCACACAGTGGACGCCATGGTGGGCCATCAGTTGAGCGGCAACCCTGATGGGCGTTTGGAGACTCACCAAGGGCGGACAAGGGCTGATCAGCGGGTCTATGGATAGGATTTCCAAATCGTCCTGGGGGGCAGGGGGAGGACTAGATGACGCCAACATGGGCTGCGGATGTCGGGATGACATCATGGTACAACGGTTAAACCTTGCCCTAAGCGTACCCATCCCCTAGGGCCATGCGACAGGGTGAGGATAAAGACCTAGCCTACGTTCACCGGAGGGTTCGCCTTCTCCGCCCTTCCCACCGGGGCTAGGCTGGTGGCCAGTTCTTGCCGGAGGCGGGCCAAGGCTGGGGAGGTATCGGCCTCTTGCAGAATGGCGGTAAGGGTGGCGCTGATGCCCTCTGGCCCCCAGGTGCAGCCGCGTTCTAGGTAGGTTTTCGCCGCCTTGCCCACGGCATAGCTGCCATAGCCCGCTGCGCTGGCCTGGGCGGTAATGGCTCCGGCTAGGGCGGTGATTCCGGTGGCGCTGTCGCCCCAGCTCAGCAGGGCCGCTGTGGTTTTGCCTGCCCCCAGCAAGCCGCTGCCCAGTTCGCTCAGCAGCAGGGCACCGGAGCTTTTCAAAATCGCCTTCCACAGCCGCCCCGCCTCGTGGTTGGTGAGGGGAAAGCCGTAGAGCCGCGCCAGGGTGCGAATCATCACCAAATCGCTGATCGCCCCGCCCACCAAATCCAGGCCCACCACGGGGTTGAGGGCCACCGCCACCGCCTTGTACTTCGCAAACCGCCAGATAATAGCATCGGCCTGGTCGCTGTGGATTTGCGCCACCTGGTTCACCAAATCCGCCTCTAGGGTACGCGCCCGGTGCAGGGTATTCAGGGCCACCAGGGTTTCCCCATCCCGCTGAATGAGCCGAAGGAGGGCATCCCGCAGGGGATTAATCTGGGGGGGGGGCGCTTCCCAGGTTTCCTGCACCCGACCATCGGGCCATTCCGTGCGCACGGGCACCGAGGCCGGACTGGCCGCCACCATCACCACCTCATCCACCGCCAAGGGCGGCAGATCACCCACCTCAGCGGCCAGGGTGCGGCGCAGGGCATCGAGGCCGTCGTAAATATCCTGACGATCCAGATCGGGATACAAGTCCATTTTGTTGAACACCAGCAGCAGGGGCTTTTGCTGTCGATACAACGTCACCAAAGCCTGATATTCCTGGGTGGTCACCTCCCCCGCCACCACAAACAGAATCAAATCCGCCTGCTGGGCCACGGTCTGGGCCATCTCCGTCCGTCCGTCGCCCCCCACCTCATCCAGTCCGGGGGTATCCACCAGTTCCACCTGCCAAGGCAAATGGTCTGGGGTATGGACGCCCTCCGGTTGCCAATACACCGACCGAGGCCAGCGAGTGACGCCATGGAGCGGCCCCGTTTCGAGTACCGCCTTCCCCACCAGGGCATTAATCACCGCCGACTTGCCCCGACTGACCAGGCCGAACACCGCCACCGTCAGCCGTCGCTCGGCCAACTGCCGTTGGAGGGTTTGCAGTTGATCCAGCCCGGTTTTCATGGCCACCCCAGGGCCAAGCTCAGGGGCCGCAGGGAGGACAGCGGCATAGCGGGCTATCGCTTGACCCAGGAGTTCGCGGGTTCGGTGGAGTAGGGGGGAGGTCACGGTAGGGGGAGTCGGGAGTCGGGAGTCGGGAGTCGGGAGTCGGGAGGGATGGTGCTATGGGCGCGGACGGGGTTAGGGGCGAGGGGGTGGGGAGTCTGGGACGGTGAGAGGGGCTGACGGTTCTGCAACGGTGATCGGGTCGGGCCTCGTTAGGGTGAGGGGAGCTTGGACGGAGGCGGTGATCAGGGCTGGGCTGGGGGCGGGTTTGAGGATGCTGATGCCCTGTTTTACCAGGTTTTGCAGCAGGGTGATCTGGCGATTTTGCTGCATGACGGTGGACAACCGTTGGGCGATGGCCTCCCAGGAGAGGGCTTGGGTAGGGGTGCCCGCTAGGGCCGCTTGCTCAAAATAGTCGATCACACTCAGGCCCGCCATGCGAGTGAGGTAGGCCGCGCTCAACCCCTGCACGGTGCCCCCGGCCAGGTAGGTGGCGAAGTGGCTTTTCAGCACCGTCGTCAGCACTTGGGTAGACAGTTCCACCAAGCCCAGCTTGACCGTCAGTTCCGCCAAGGTGGTCGCGGCGGTCTTGGCCTCTTCTAGGGACAGATTAAAGCCGTAGATCTGGCCCAAATCCATCATCAACTGGCCGTTGATGGCGAGGGTGGCCAGCACATCCAGCGTTGGCACAGGGTTGGTAAAGGCGGCGGCGGCGGCGACCCACTGAAGCTGATCGATCAATGGCATGGCCCGCTGGCGACGCACCTGGTTGAGGTCTTGCTGAAGGCGCTGGCGGAGGGCTTCCCCTTGGCGCAGGGTGGTGGCGGCGACCAGGGTTGGGGCTTGGGGCAGCACTGCGGCGAGGGCGGTGTCTAGATCCGTCAGTTGGGGCGGCACCGCTTCCTGGAATTCCTCCACTTGCCCATCCCTCTGGTGACGACGCACGGTGATGGGCCGAGGATCTGCGGCCACCGCCACCACCGCCACTGGGCCGGGGAGGCTGTCCCCCTGGCGCTGAAGCTGGGTGAGCACGGTATGGCGATCCGTGGGGGTGTAGTGGTCGGTTTTGTTGAAGACCAAAATCACCCCCTGTCCGGCGATGACGTGCTGCCGAAGCTGGGCTAGGGCCGAGGCCGTCAGGTCGCCATCGGTGACCCACAGCACCAGGTCAGCATCGACGGAATCTGCACAGGCAGGCAGCGTCTCGGTCCAGGTTACCCGATGATGTCCAACGTTGGTCTCGGTCTGCTGTGCCGATGGAGTCGATGCCGTCTTCAGGGTGCCCAGGTGTTGCAGAAGGACGCTTTTGCCGCTGCGCCGTTCCCCCACCACCAGCCCTTGCAGTTGGGTGCGGTCTAGGGCCATGGCCAATGCCTGACATTGCGCTTCATAGTCTGCGATGGTGGTCTGGGGGACAGCGCCTAGGGTGGGCGAGGAGACCTCGCCCCTACGGTGGGTGGGGGGTGGGGAGGACTCGTTCAACCTTGAGGGTAGAGGCGTCAGGGTGGTGGACTCAACGTTGAGAGCTTCAAGGGTTGGGGGCTCAACCGTTGGGAGATCAACCGTGGGAGTCTTGAGGTTGGAGGGCTCCACGGTTAGGGTTTCAAGCTTGAGGGTTTCAATGAGGCGACGCAAATCCGTAAGCTGGGCCTCCACCCTGGCCCGATCCACCACCGGAGCGGCCACGGGGCGAGGATCCGTGGTGGCCCTGGGTCGCCGTTGTCGCCACCACCAGAGGCCCGAACCCAACGCTAGGGCACTGAACCAGGTCGAGCCGTCAAACCCGCTGAGATGGGTGGCCTCCAGCAGCCCGAGGGAGGCGGATAATCCTAGCCCACCCACCAGGAGGGGACGCTTCCAAAGAAACTGCTTGTCTGCCATGGTGCTGCCTACCTCACCCTGCGGAGCCCAAGAAGGCCCACATGTTCATTACCGTCCCCCATTGTGACAGACCACCCACCCCACCTCCAGTAGGGACTTCCGTCGGAACGTTTATCGGCCCCGCCCTTGCCGCCTGGGATGACTGTCCTACCCATGACGGATGACGGCCACCGGGATTACTGCCAGTCGTCCAGTTCTTGCAGCCAATCTTGGGTCATTTGAAGCCACTGGGCACGGCGGCGCTCAAAGTCGGCGGCAATCCAAATCAGGGCAATGCCGAGCAAAATACCCAGCACCCACTTCATAAAGGGATAGGTGGCATTCAGCAACACCAGTTGATTCAGGGCATTGAGGGCAAAGACCAGGGTGCCCACGTATAAAAAGGCCCGAATGCGGAGGAAAAGGCCAATCCCCAAAATCCCCAAACTGAGTATCCCCACGGGCCAGCCCGTCCAGTGTGCGGTACCCAAAGCCGGGAACAGCACCACGGCACCCGCAGCCACCCGCAGCCAATGGCGCAAGGTTTTGGCATCGCCTTGTTGCATGTCTGGATCGACCTGGGCGATGTAGATCATGGTCAGTCCTAGGGGGATCATCCAGAGAACTTCGTCTTGGATAGATCGTTGGTCGAGCCATTGCCACACGGCCCACACCGCCGCCGCCGCCGATAGGTACGAGACCCGCACCCGCCCACTGTGCCACGCCAGCCAACCATAGAACCCCACCAGCACCCACAGGCTAGGAATATGGTCAAGGCTGGGGGTAATCAGCGTGATGACGAGGGGCACCCCGACCGCCATCACCTGCCAGGGCCGCTGGGGCCAGCCATAGGTTGGCCAGGGTAGCCAGTAAATCGGCACCGCCACCCCACAGGCCACCGCCCCCCACCCGGCATCTAGCCCAGCCAAGGCCGGAACCGTCAGCCGCAGCAAGGTAAACCAGCCCACCAGTTCCACCAAACCCGCATAGACCCAGGCGGCTTTGAGATCGTCTGAGTTGCCCAAACGGCCTTGTAGCAGGGCATAGGCCACCAGCACCGTCGCTACGCCCACCCCCAGTCCAGCCAAGGACGCGCCCTCCTTTCCCACGGGACTGGCTAGCCACAGCCCCGCCACCAACATCAGCACCGACCCCAGAAACCAGTGCAGATGGGCCGCCCCCAGGATCTCTGCCGAAGGCAACCCCCAGCCCACTCGCAGCCGCCCCGCCATCAGCCGATAGACCACCATAATCACCGCCGCCACCGCCACTAGAACGATGACGCCATCCGCTATGGCCCCCGCCGGAGCCTGAAGCATGGGGTACAGCACCAGTTCATACCAGCCCACCGACAGCCCCAACCAGGCCAGCCATCGCGCTAAGGTCTGCTGCTGCCGACGACCCACCTCCAAAATCAGCAGCGAGGCACCCACCACCAACCATCCTGTCCAGGCGGTGGCGGTATAGCTGCGCAAAACCAGGGCTAACCCGGCATAGGCCAGGGTCAAATGCTGGAGGGGGGGGCCGAGATGGGGCCGAGATCGAGATAGCCCCGTGGCCAAAGCCAGGGACAATGCCCCCAACCCCAAGGTGGGCACCGCCAAGGCCAGCGGCGTCCCCCAGCGCCAAACCATCCCCTCTGCTACTAGTAATTGCACCGCCCAACCCGCCAGATAAACCGTGCGCGGTTGTACCTGACCCCAATACCGCAAGGTCAACCCCAGCAAAAGCCCAGCCAAGGCGAGTATCGGCATCATTCTGGGCGGATCCCAGGCCACCAGCAACCACCGGGGAAAGATCGTCACCACCGTCAATAGCCCTAGGGCGAGGAGATGGCCCCACTGGTCGCAGGCGGTGCGGTAGAGCAGGGGTAAGGGGGTTGGGGGTTGGGGGTTAGGGGTTGGAGAAAGTTGGGTCGCGGAAGCTGGATCTGGGGATGGGGGGAGGATGCGCCAAGTGCCCCAGAGGGCGAGAACTAGGGCAGCGGTGACACCGTACCAATCTGTCCAGTGATGGGGAAAGGCGACGAAGGCGCGATCTACGGTGGCGACGACTAGCCCTAGACCGTAGGCCACCGTCACAAAGGGCACGCTGGGCTGACGCAGGGCCGCGCCGTTGATGGCCGACAGCACCATGGCTGTAGCGAGGCCAACCATCCTTGTCCAGGGAAGCCCTAGGGTGAACAGCAGGGCGAGGGCGGTGGTGGGTAGGCTGGCCGTATGGCGACGAATGAGGGTGAAGGCCACCGGGATGGCAAGGCCCAACAGACTCCAGGGGCTTTGCCAGAAGGTGGGAATCGTCAGCAGGTGCCACCATAGCAGCAGGTAGGTCAACGCCGACAGCCCTAACCCATAGAGCCAAGCGCTTTTGCCCCACAGGTTCGGGAGAGCTTGGCTGAGCAGAATGGCCACTGTCGCCAAGGTTGTCCCCACCGCCGCCCAATGCTCTAGGGGAAGTTGGGGCCAACGCTGACCAACGGTGACGACAATGGTGGCCACCGTCAGGCCATAGCTCAGCACAATCCAGCCCTGACGACGGGGCGTTCTGCGCCCTGCCAGCACAAAGGCCGTCACGGTGGAGGCGATGAGATTGATCACCAAGACCCGCCCCACGGTGGCGCTCACCAGCATCAGCAAAACGCCGTCGATGATGGCCAGGGCGTCACTGAAAAGCCCCAGTTTGGGCCGATTGTGGCGATAGTACCCATCCCCCAACACCACCAGCCCGATCACGTAGGGAAACAGGGAAATTCCCAGCAGAGCCGTAGGCCACCATACGGCCCCCGTCCAAGCGAGGAGGAGGGCGGTGCTGCTTTGACGGAGGGCTTCGGGCAACAGTTCCCAACCGACAAAGCCAAGCTGAATCGCAATGACATGGGCCGCCAGCAAATCCCGCCGTTTCCCTAGTTTTTGCAACGCCTGAATACGCAACCCCAGACCCAAAGTACTAATCCCAAAGGCTTGGGCTAACCAGTCGGTGATGGATATCAGCCAACTGCCGACCAGCAAAAGGCGACCAAGGAGGATGGGCCAGCGGGAGAGGGCGGCGGCGGGAGGGGGGAGGGGGGAGTCGGGGATCGGGGAGGAGTCGGAGCAGGGGGAGGCGGGGAGGCGGGGAGGGGAGAGGTGGCGTTGGCCCAGCCAGACCCAGGTGGCGGCATAGAGACCAAAGGCAAGGCCAAATTGTCCCCATTGGGTCGGGGGTGCGAGGGTTAAGGCCCGTAGGAGTAGGATCCCTAGGGAAATGCCTAGGGTGAGGGTGGGGAGGCGTAGGCTGGGGGGATCGGGGGCATCACTTGGCAGAGGGGGGGTGCGGGGCGGGGCGGGGCGGTGGAGGGTGCGGTGGAGGGTCACCATGGCGCTGCCCAACACGCCCAGGTAAACCGCCAGCAGCGGCATTCCGGCCCAGCCCCAGCCCCAATGCAGATAGGCTAGGCCGAGGGCGTTACCCTGCTCTAGGGGAGATCCCCGCTGTTGCCGCATCCCCTGGAGGGTCACCAAGGAAAGGATGCTCACTGAACCTAGGCCCAGCATCAAGCCTCCTGTGGTTTGCCACACCCCCAGGCCATCCATGGCCCAAACGTTGAGGGGCACCAGCAGCAGGGTAATCATGCCTAGGGTTTTGGCGGTAAGGCGGAGGTGATCGTGGCGGCCACAGCTTAGCCCCACCCCCCAAAAGGCCAGGGTATAGGCCAACAAAACGAGGTACTGCCCCATGGCATTGAACCTCGCCCACTGGGTCGCGGCCAACACCGCCGACGACAGCACCACCAAAAACACCCCTAACCCCAACAGCCAAATCACGCTCAACTCACCCAGCAGGCGGTTCAGCCAAACCCCAGTCGCCGATGGCGATCTAGTTTCCTGACGACGGGTCGAGGCGGATTCCCTGGCCGTTGTCAATGCTCTAGGCGCAACGGCTTCCTGGCTGGGCTGGCGACGACGGGATGGCGAGGGCGGCGGCGGCAATCGCTGAAAAATCCCCTCTTCGTCAGCATTGGGCGGCAAAAAATCGGTGATGCCCGTCGGGGCCAAAGTCTCTCCCACCTGGGTCTGATCGGGGTGAATGTCTGGGTTGACCGCTGGGCTGGCCTTTGGGACAAGATGGACTACCGGATCCACCAGGGGCGGCACCTCACAGGTAAGTTGAGTCTGGGCTAGGGCCAACACCTGGGCCTCGGTCAGCAACCCCAGCCGTAGCCACGCCTCCAACCCCTCCAGCAAACCGGGCTGGTCGATGGCAAGGTCAAGCTCTAGACGAATTGGGGACGATGGAGGGTCAGCCATAATGGGGCATTTTAATCAGGCATTTTTAAGGACGGCATCTTTGAAAAATCAGGAACCCTGTGGCGAATCAGAAACCACAGGCCACGGCTAATTGAAAGCACTAAGGTTGACCAGGGTTTTAAGCTAGATAAAGCGCACCCCTCACCTATGCGCCAAATCATAACAGCCCCATTCCCAAACCACCCCCACCCCACCGCCAATCCCCCCACCGTCTACTCCCTTACGCTCAATCCACTCCCGCCCCCCACTCCCCATTCCCCCCAATGCTCCCCCCCACTCCCCACTCCACCGACCTCGTCCTCATCGGCGGCGGCCACACCCACGCCCTGGTGCTGCGGAAGTGGGGCATGACCCCCCTCTCCGGCGTGCGGCTAACGCTAATTACCGACCTGGTAGACACGCCCTATTCCGGTATGTTGCCCAGCCATGTGGCCGGAGTGTACGACTTCGACGCAGCCCACATCGACCTGCGTCCCCTCACCCGCTTTGCCCAGTGCCGCCTGGTGATGGATCGGGCCGTGGGGCTAGATCTGGCCAACCAGCGCGTACTCTGCGCCAACCATCCCCCTATTGCTTTCGATGTGCTGTCTATCGACACCGGAAGCACCCCCCAAACCGTTGCCGTTCCCGGTGCCCAGGAGTACGCGATCCCGGCCAAACCTGTCCCGGATCTGCTGCGCCAATGGCAGGATTTTTTAGCGGAAATTCAGACCCAGCCCGACCAACTCCGCACCATCGCCATCGTGGGCGGCGGCGTGGGCGGCGTGGAGTTGACCTTAAATATGGAGGCTAGGTTGGCGAGATGCTTGGGAAACCTTTACGCTGAGTTTCCCGGTGGCCTTCACCCTAAATCCCTCTCCCCAGGGGAGAGGGATTTTGATGGATCCTCTAACTCCCCCTCTCCCTTGGGGAGAGGGGGCCGGGGGGTGAGGGCCAGTCTTTCGTCTTTGGAGAAGGCCACTCTCCACCTTTTTCACCGTGGCCCTGCCTTGGCGGAAGGCCGCAACCGCTGGACAAGGCGGCGAATTCTGCAAATTTGCCAAGAGCGGGGGATTCAGGTGCATCTCAACGAGGCCGTCACCGAAATTACCCTGGATGAGGCCACCGGACAGCGCATTGTTCACGGCAAATCCGGGTTAACGGTGGGGTGTGATCGCGTGTTTTGGGTGACGAATGCCGCCGCCCCCGATTGGCTCCAGGGTTCCGGCCTGTCGCTGGATGACCAGGGCTTTATCCAGGTGGGTGATACCCTGCAAACCCTGTCCCATCCCAACATTTTCGCGGCGGGGGATGTGGCCACCATGGTCAACCATCCTCGTCCCAAGGCCGGGGTTTTTGCCGTGCGCCAGGGCCAACCCCTCTACGACAATCTGCGCCGTTTCCTCCAGGGGCAACCCCTCAAACCCTTCCGTCCCCAAAAAGACTTCCTTAATTTAATTGATGTCGGCCACGGCAAAACCATCGCCGCCCGTGGCCCCTTGGCGCTGGAATCCCCCCTCTGCCGCCGCTGGAAAGACCACATCGACCGCAAATTCATGGCTCTGTTTACAGCCTTCCCCGCCATGAAGTCCACCCCTTCATCCCCCCATTCCCGACTCCCGACTCCCGACTCCCGACTCCCGACTCCCGACTCCCGACTCCCGACTCCCGACTCCCGACTCCCGACTCCCGACTCCCCCATGCCCTGCTCTGGCTGCGGCTCCAAAATTGGCAGCACCGTCCTGTCCCAGGCGCTCCGTCGGGTGCAGCAAGATTTCCCGCACCTCGCCCCCCAAGACCTGTTGATTGGCTTGGAATCTCCCGATGATGCCGCTGTGATGGCGGTTCCGCCCGGTCGGGTGATGGTGCATACGGTGGATTTCTTTCCGGCCCTAGTGGACGATCCCTTTGTGTTTGCCCAAATTGCCCTCAAGCATGGCCTCAGCGACCTCTATGCCATGGGATCTACCCCCCACAACGTCCTCGCGATGGTGCAACTGCCCTACGCCACCCCGGCCCTTCAGGTCGAAACCCTCTACCAACTGCTGTCTGGCATCCATAAAGGGCTGCTGCCCACGGGGACGCCCCTGGTTGGTGGGCACACCATCGAAGGCCCCCAACTGGCCGTGGGCTTTGCCTGCAATGGGGTGGCCGATCCCGATTACCTGCTACGCAAGGGGGGCATGGCGGCGGGGGATGTCCTCATCCTCACCCAGGCCATCGGGACGGGGACGCTGTTTGCGGCAGATATGCAGAAAACAGCCAAGGGTCGCTGGATTGCAGCCGCCATTGCGGTCATGATGCGCCCTAACCATGCCGCAGCGGCGGTGTTTCGGCAGTATCAGGCCACCGCCTGTACCGATGTGACGGGCTTTGGTCTGGTGGGGCACCTGCTGGAAATGGTCAAGGCCTCGGCGGTGAATGCCGAGCTGAATTTAGACAGCCTGCCCATCCTGGAAGGGGCCAGGGATACCCTCGCCCAGGGCATTGTGAGTTCGCTACAGGCCCAGAATCTGCAAGCGGCCCAGGCCATCGCCAATGCCGAAACCTACGCTCACCACCCCACCTATCCCCTGCTGTTTGACCCCCAAACCGCCGGGGGCTTGCTGGCCGCTGTGCCCGCCCACCAGGCCCAAGCTTGCCTAGATCGCCTTCGTCACCAGGGCTATACCGAAGCCGCCATCATCGGCGAGGTGCGCCCCCTCGACAATGCCCAATCCCCGCTCAGCTTGTGGAGTGCATAACCCTAAGGCGACGTTCGCCCAAACGTAGATGGCGCATTCGCGGCGACCACTCGGCTCGGCAGTCGCTCGATCATCGGCATCCGCCACAATGCATCCCAAGCCGACCTTTAAGACGACGTTTGCTGACCCGAAGGTCACGGCCCAGGCGGTGTTGACGGCCTTGACGACGGAGCAGGGATACGCGGCAGCGGACTTACCCTGCCGCCAAACGATGGGGACGATGCTCTTAAAGCCTTGTCCAGATTGACATTGAACTCCCTTGTCATCCGCTAAGAGCCTGGAGATTCAGCACAATTGGGGCATCGCTGGGACGCAAGGAAATCGGTAGATGGGGCCACAGGTATCAGGGTATCCGTCCCCATCTACAGGGTTTATCAGGATTGAGGGCGAAGCTACAGGCTGGCGGGTTCCTTGCCAGAAAACACCGGGGCAATGGTGCTGAGCTTGAGTTCCGGGTGGTCGCTGGCAATTTGCTGGCAGTTCCACTCGTTGCGGAATAGCAGCACCGGACGTTCCCAGCTATCTTTTACGACGACGGTGTTAAATAACCGTCCCGCTTTTTCCAGGGCTTCCCAGCCGCCTTCCACCCAGCGGGCGACGGAGTAGGGCAGCAATTCTAGGTTGGTATCGACGTTGTATTCGTTCTTCATACGGAACTGCACCACCTCAAACTGAAGCTGGCCTACCGCCGCCAGAATCGGGTCACGTTTGGCTTCGTCGGCGGAGAACATGATCTGCACCGCCCCCTCTTCCCGCAGTTCTAATACGCCCTTTTGAAACTGCTTGTATTTGGAGGGGTTGGGATTCTTTAGGTAAGCGAAAATTTCCGGCGAAAAGCAGGGAATGCCTTCGTACTCTAGGCGCTGGCCCTGGTAGATGGTGTCGCCAATGGCAAACACACCGGGGTTATTCAGGCCGATCACGTCACCAGGATAGGCTTCTTCGAGGGATTCGCGGCCTTGGGCAAACAGCTTTTGGGGGTGAGACAGGCGTACGGTTTTGCCAGAACGGGCATGGTTGACCACCATATCCTTCTCAAACTTGCCGGAACAGACCCGCACAAAGGCGACCCGGTCGCGGTGTTTAGGATCCATGTTGGCCTGAAGCTTGAACACAAAGCCGGAAAATTCTTCGTGGGTGGGGGCCACTTCGCCGATGGTGCTGTCGCGGGAGGTGGGCTTGAGGGCGTAGTCTAAAAAGGCATCTAGAAACAACTGGACGCCAAAGTTGGTCATGGCGCTGCCGAAGAATACAGGAGTCATTTGTCCGGCGTGGACGGCCTCTAGATCCAGCTCTGGCCCCAGTTCCTCAATGACTTCCAGTTCTTCTTTGAATTGATAATAGAGGTCTTGTTCCAGCAGGTCTTCAATGCGCGGATCGCCCAGGTCAACCACGGTATCCTTGGCGGCGCGGCTACCGTGGGCGGTACGTTCAAACAGGTGAATCTGGCGGGTGCGGCGATCAAACACGCCCTTAAACCGTTCCCCCATGCCAATCGGCCAGTTGACGGCGTAGGTCTGCAAATCGAGGCGCTGCTCAATTTCGTCCAGCAGTTCCAGGGGCTCACGGGCGGGCCGATCCATCTTGTTGAAGAAGGTGAAAATCGGCAGCGACCGCATCCGACAGACCTCAAACAGCTTCAGAGTTTGGGGTTCCAGACCCTTGGCCGCGTCCTCCAGCATCACCGCATTGTCCGCCGCCGCCAGGGTGCGGTAGGTATCTTCGCTGAAGTCTTGGTGGCCGGGGGTATCCAGCAGGTTAATGGTGTAGCCGCCGTAGGCAAACTGCAACACCGTGGAGGTAATGGAAATGCCCCGCTGTTGCTCCAGTTCCATCCAGTCCGACGTAGCGCTGCGCTGGGCGCGTTTGGCCTTCACCGCCCCGGCTTCTTGAATGGCACCTCCGTACAGCAACAGCTTTTCCGTTAGGGTGGTTTTCCCGGCGTCGGGGTGGGAAATGATGGCAAAATTACGCCGTTGCTCCACGGCTTTGGCAATTTCAGAGGCAGGAAGAGCAGCGGCTTGGGTCATGGAACAGGGAGCCTGGTAACGGAATATGGATGATCGCCATTCTACCCATTGTAATAAGCTGGGTTCCCGTTTTGCGGTACCGCGAGGGATGAAGGGTGATACGCCGTAGTCCTCCCCAGAGAGAAGGTGGCGTTAGGTTGAGTGTCATGGGCGGATCAAGGGTGGTTCAATCACCTCCACCAGGCCGCTTTGGCCATTCAACCGCACCCACTGACCATCGTGGAGGCGGTCGGTGGCGTGGGCCACGTCCATCACCGCTGGGATGCCGTACTCGCGGGCGATGATGGCCCCGTGGGAGAGACGGCCCCCCACTTCGGCAATCAACCCCTTGGCCCTAGCCAGTAGCGGCGTCCATCCGGCATCGGTGTAGGGCACCACCAGGATGAAGGGTAGGCTCCCGACTTCCACGGTTTCTAGGTGGGTCATCACCCGCACCGGGCCTTCGACGATTCCGGCACTGGCACCGATGCCCTTCAACGCCTGCAATCCGTCGGCTTGGGGGGCCAGCAGCATGTGTTCCAATGCCGGGGGATCGTTGCCAAAGACAAGATAGGGCACCTGTTGCCGCTGGCGATCTTGGTCGAACTGTTCGCGGCGGGTGCGGATGCGGGCACGGAGGGCGTCCCAACTGGGGGGATGATCGGCCTGAAGGACGGCCTGGATTTCCGCTAGGGTGAGGAAAAAAATGTCTTTGGTTTGGGTCAGGTTTTCCTGTTCAACCCAGTGATTTTCTAGGGCCAAAATGCTCCAGCGCAGTTCCGCCAGCAGCCGATTGTAGAGGGTGTTGACCTGACCCTTGAGGTCGAACCGTCGCTGGGCCAAGTCCACCAGGGGGCCTTTCACCTTGCCGTTGCTAGTCCCCTTGCCGTTGCTAACGGAGTCTGGAACAGGCTTGGGCGGGGGCGGGTGCAGCACAAACTGGGCCAGCAGTTCCCGCACGGGGGCGGGGTTTTCGTGCCAGGTGGCCACGGCGATGTCGGTGCCCACGGGGCTGAGGTAGCCGTATTCCTCGATGAAATGATTCAACTGGGCCAGGATCATCTCGCCATCGGGGGTCTCGGCGAGGGCCGTCATCATAGAAGAGCCGTTGGTGATGGTTTTGAGCTGTTCGGCGGAAAAGATTTGGCGAGTTTCTTCGGCTAGGGCACGGAGGTCTTCTACGGCAGCGACTTCGGCGTTTTGGCGAGCATCGAGGGCTTCCTCGGCCACCCCCATCACCGCACGGCGCAGGGCAAAGCTCAGCGGGGCCATGATGTTGTAGTAGGTGACGTGGCGCAGCAGCACCAGCACGTCTTCGATGCGATCTAGCAGTTCTTCGGGGCTGAGGGTTTCCCGGCGCACCATGGTGAGGGCATTCAGGCCAGCGGCGAACAGGGTGGAGTTTTCCCGCTCAAAGTCTACCCACAGGCGGCGTTCGCGGTTCAGCAGCCGCAGCAGTCCCGGCAGAGCTTTGAGGGTGGCGCTGAGGGGAGGACGGCTGAACTTAGCCCCACGGGTGAGAAACTCCAGGCTTTCCGTAGGCAGGCCCATGCGCAGGAAGATTTCCCCTAGCAGCGTGGCATTGAAGTAGGCGTAGGCGTGGTGCAGGGTGGCGGTTTCCGTGAAGTCCAAATCCTTCGCCTGGTTGCCTAGCACGACGGTAAAAATTTCTCCCCACACGCCGCAGGTCAGGGGGCGGTTAATCGACCAGGTGAGGGGCCGAATCGCGCCAGGGATGACCTCGGCGGCAATTTTGCGCGTCCACAGGGGGCGCAGGGTGGTGATGGGGCGGCTTTGCAACAGCCACAGGGTTTCGCCGTCGTAGGTCCATTCAATATCCTGGGGAACGCCCTGGTAGCGGGTCTCTAGGTGGCGGGCCAGGTAGGCGACCTGTTGCAAAAGGCGGTCGGGGGTTTGGCCGTCGCCCTCCACGGTGAGGGTAAGGGCATCGGGCAAAATCCAGCTTTCGGCGGGTTCTAGCTCCGTGGCCGAAGGGATGTCGTTGGGCTGCACCATCACTCGGTACTGCTCCGGCGTTTCTTGGCCAGAGACCACCCGTTCCGCCCCACCGGGCAGGGCTTCGATTACCACCGCATCACCACAGCGGGCAATGGGGTCGCGGCTAAAGGCCACCCCCGAAAATTGGCCGATCACCTGCTGCTGCACAATCACCGCCATGGCCCGCTCTGGCAGGGCGTTATCTTGGCGATACTGCACGGCGCGGGGGCTGTTGTAGGTGGCAAAGCAGCGCACGATGGCCAACGAAAGGTCTTCTTTAGTGGCGATGTTCAAGTAAGACTCGTAAATTCCCGCCGCCGACACCAGGCCCGAATCCTCATCCTGGGCAGAAGATCGCACCACCACGGGCTGACGCAGCGAGGGATCGGTAATCTCCAGCAGGGCCGTCGGGTCGTCCCCCGCCTGCAACACATAGCCCGGAGGCACCGGATAGCCCCAGGATGTCAACTGCCCTAGGGTCGCGGCCTTGGGGCCAAACTGGGTGGGGTCGAGGGGCCGATCCAGCGCCACCAGCCCCCGATCTCCCCGAAAAAAACGAAACATGGTGCGAGACTCCAAACGTCCTCCCTCGGTGGGGAGGTCTAAATCGTCGGGCAGCTTTTGGTAAATCCAGGCGATTAGCCCGCTCAGGCAGGCCACCGCCAACACCAGGGGGCCATCGCTAGGGTGGCGCAACGCCGTCAATATTGGCAGCAACACCAGCACCAACAGCCGCCCCTGCCGCCGCTCCCTAAAAATCGTAAACCCTAGGCCGCTAATCAACCAGGTCAGCAGCGACGTGACCCAATCATGCACCACAAAGCCCCAGACCACGTTGGTGGTGCCCGCCCCCTTGGCAAACCAGTAGCGCCCCATCACCAGGCCAATCAGCGCCAGGATCTCCCACACCGGATCCGCCGGAAAGTAATGCCGCGCCAGCAGCACCACGGAGATTCCCTTCGCCGCCTCCAGCAGCACCGCCAAAATCCCGGCTACCTTGCCGCCGTGGTAAAACGCCGCCGATACCCCCACATTGCCCGTTCCCACCTGGGACAACCGCTTCCCCGATACCCAGCGCGTCACCCAGCCCGTTAGCGGCAACCCGCCCACCAGGGGCGATAACACAAAAATCAACAACGCACCCCAAACCTGGGTGAGAGTCACAGCCATGGCAAAACCGTAGGGACGAAAAAATAGGGGGCTCTAGACACCCCCCATCACAATGATGTTTCCTACATTAACCTGAGTTCGGGATAAGGGGTTTCCCTCCGAAGTAGGCTCACCATCCCATTTTGAAAGGTCTAGGGATGGGCCACTTGAGCCGATCATCGGCTAAATCCGCCTATCGGATGTTGTCGATTTAAATCACCCCGCCCTCCGGCCATCTATCCCACGGGGGAACCTGGTTATCCCGAACGGCGGTTAGGTTACTTCGGTGGCCCCTTAGGGGTGGCGGCGAGGTGGGCTTGAAGATCCCGCTGCACCTGTTGGTAGAGGGTGTCGGACTCGTCGCGCAAGCTGATGATGCCATAGACCTGGACGGCTTCCTTTTCCCGTCCGGCGACAAAATGCTCTCCATGATCAACGGCGATTACGTCCTCCTGTATGAGGTCGTAGAGGGGGCTGGTGATCAGGAGATCGGTGCCGACTTTCTTGGTGAGGCTTTCGATGCGGCTAGCCACGTTGACGGTGTCGCCAATGGCGGTATATTCCAGCCGTTGGGGTGATCCCACATTGCCCACCACCAGGTTGCCGTAGCTGATGCCGATGCCGTGGAAGAGGGGCGGCAATCCTTCAGCTTGCAACCGCTGACGCAGGGCTGTGAGGGACTTTCTCATGCCCAGGGCGGCACGGACGGCACTGAGGGCATCTTGCTTGGCTCCTTGGGAGATGGGTGCGCCAAATTCCGCCATGATGGCATCGCCGATGAACTTGTCGATGGTGCCCCGTTCCACCAGGATGGCGGCCACCATGTCATTGAAATAGGTATTGAGCATCTGCACGGTTTGCTCGGCCCCAAGCTGGTAGGACAGGCGGCTAAAGCCCCGGATATCGGAAAACAGCACGGCGGCTTGCACCTGTTGACCCACGCCCAGGCTGGTGAAGTCTTCGGGCTGGCTCAAAATCTCCTTGGCCACCGCTGGAGACACATAGCGTTCGAGGGTGCGGCGCAGGCGTTGTTCTTCAAGCTGGTTGCCGATGGCCCCGGTGGCGATGTAGGCGATGCCGCCCATGCCCAGGCAGGCGACTGGAATCGCCAGGGGGATGAGTTGCCCCGGTGGCCCCATGGCCAGCAGGTAGGCGGTGGCACCCCAGAGGGTGATGGTCGTCCCGAATCCTAATAGCCGGGGTAAAGGCTGACTAAATCGATAGCCTAACCCCAGACCCAATCCGCCGATCAGCAATCCTGAGAGTATCCCCCGCAGCAGGGCATTATCGAGGAGCGGGTTCAGGGTGCGGCCCTCCAGCATGGCGGCTATGGTTTGGGCGTGGATCTCCGGCCCCGGCATGGTGTTATCCATGGGGGTGCGGTGGATATCTTGCAGGGAAACGGCGGTGGGGCCAATGATCACCAACTTGCCCGCAAACTGATGGCGATAGCGCTCCCAGTTGTCGGGCTCTAGCAGGTTGGCAAAGGAAATGGTGGGAATGGTGCCCCCCGGCCCATAGAAAAAGAGTTGCTCGCTGGGCCATTGGGGGTTGGGATCGCCAGCGGCCTGGAGGGTGGCGGTGGCAAAGGCGGGTAGGGTGTCTACAAAGTCATGTTGCTGACGCAGTTGAGCCAGAACCGTTTCTGGGGCCAACCGCACTTGGCCATCGGCATCGGGGGCGATGTTGATCAACCCCTGGTGAACCGCCCCATTGAGGACGGGGGTGAGCAGGGTGGTAAACCCTCCCAAGTCCGTGGGTGAGGCATCGTAGAGGGCCGCTAGGACAACCTGATCGCCCCATTTAGCCAGGGTAGCCTCCAGGGCCGCATCGTCCGCTGGGCCATAGAGGCTGGGATCGAGGAACAGCACATCCACTGCCACCGCCCGCGCTCCGGCCTCCAGCAGGCGATCTATGGCGAGGGCATAGGCTTGGCGCTGCCAGGGCCACGATTCTATGGGAGCTAGGTGGGGATAGCGCTCTGGGCTTCCGGCATAGATGCTGCCCTGGCTGAGGGAGTATTCATCGATGGCCAAAATCACCACGTCCGGTGGTGGTTCAATTGGCCCCCGCAGCCGCCACAGCACCGACTGTCCGTAGCCCTCCGTTCGCACAATCCAGGGATGCTGGGACGCTAGGGCAATGGCCCCAAACACCGCCGCACTGATCATCAGCCCATGGCCCAATTGCGAAAACAGCCGACTTGACTTTGCCACTCGCCCACCTCCCGTTGAACCCGGTCGATATTTGGATCTGGTTTGAACTTAGATCTTGGCTGACCCACCTTTTTCCGGATCAACGGATGGATGGAGGCATCGGCTGGGCCTTGCGTCCCTAGGGCCAAATCAGGGTGAAATCCATCACAAAACCGGGCAACACCGGATCGCCGGGGAGGGTGTCTGGGCGCTGAAAGTCCTGGACGGGCTGATCGGGGCTATAGGTATAGACCCGCTGTTGTTCAGGGTCAATCAGCCAGCCCAACTGGGCACCATTGGCCAGATATTCCTCCAGTTTGGCGTGCAGGGTAGATAGCTCGTCGCTGGGAGATTTGAGTTCCAACACAAAATCGGGGCAGAGGGGGGCAAAGCGGCGGCGCTGCTCTGGGGAGAGGCGATCCCAGCGGGCTTGCTCCACCCAGGCGACATCGGGCGACCGAATCGCGCCATTGGGAAGGGTGAACCCGGCGGAGGAATCGAAGGTGACGCCAAGTTTGGCCCGTCGATTCCATTGCCAGAGTTGCCCTGATAAATCGGCGTTGCGGTATCCACTTTCGCTTCCGGCGGGGGCCATGGCAATCAGTTCTCCGTGGGCGGTGCGTTCCAGGCGTAGGTCGGGGTTTTGCTGGCAGATGCGCTCAAATACCTCATCGGTAAGCTGGAGCGTGGGGCGGAGGGTGAGGGCAATCATCGGCTTTACCGGAGAGAGGGCTTAGGGCGGTTGACGGCCATGGAGGACGGAGTTGAGAGCCGGGATAGAGGGACGAGGAAACCTCGCCCCTACAGGAGAATTAGGCCGACCGCTTGGCGTAGGCGGCCATGGGTTCTTTGATGTAGCGAATGTAGAGATGTTTGAAGGTAGACCGCACCACCCTGGGCATCCCAAAGTCGATGGGCAGGAGTTGATCCGGCAAGCGCCAGTCTTCTACCTTCAGGTCGGCGGGGGCGAGGGCGGGGAAGCTGAGGTCTTCCCAGGCGGGGCAATAGCCCAGCCGCAGGGATTGCGCCACCGTGGGCACGGTTTGAGGATCTACGCCCAACACCTCCACCATGGCCCGATCCACCGCAAACACGTTGGCACTGGCCGCGAGGACGCCCAATTCCCTAGGTTCGCCGCCGCTGGGGCCGTTGCCCTCGTGGCCAATAATGCCATCCACAATGGTGAGGGCGGGGTTAATTAGCCGAGCGGTTTCCACCAGCATGGTGCCGAAGCGTTCCACGTCCTTCCCGGCCTCCATGTGCCACCAGGCTTTCATCTTGCCGGGAACACAGCCAAACAGGTTCTTCGCCCCCAGGGTGACGGTGAGCTGGGCGTGGGACTTTACCTTGGGCAGGTTGATCACCACATCGGCCTCCATCGCCTCTTTAGAAAGGCGCAGGTGGTCGAAGGCGGGGTTATCGGTGGCGTAGCGGTGGCCGTGGAGTTCCACAATCGGCAGATTGAGCTCCTGGGCGAGGGGCAGCAACCCGTTGGCCTTGGCCACCCCGTGGGCGGTGCCAAAGGCGGGGCTGTCTCCCAAGAAAGGCTTGCCTCCGGCGGCCTGCACCATCTGCGCCACCACGTAGACCACCTCTGGGCGGGTGGTGCATTCCTGGGTGGGCCGCGCCCCCGTCAGCAAGTTGGGCTTCAGCAGCACCCGATCTCCTGGCTTCACAAACTGGGCCATTCCCCCTAGGGGGTCGAGTAGCGCTTCGATGGACTGCCGCAGGGCTGGAATATCGTAGGACTGGGAACGAATAAGACTGACCGGAACCGACATCGGCATTATCCTTTTGAACCGGAGACATCTGAACCAAACCTGAACCGGGAAACCTGAACAGGAAGAATCTACCGACTACCATAACGCGCCAAAGCTAGGGATCGCCCCAAGGCCAAGGCTGAGGACGGGTTTAAAACCCCTGCACAATGGCCCAAACCTCATCGGGGGAATCGACCCGAAAAGCGTTCATCCCTGCGGCCTTGGCCGACTCCACATTGCGGGCACCGTCGTCAAAAAAAGCAATGGCGTGGGCAGGGGTGTTGAGGTGGGTGATGACATGATCAAAAATGGCCGCACTGGGTTTCATGCAGCCCAATTGGTAGGATAGAAAAAGCTGATCAAAGGCTTGGAAAAAGTCGTAGCGACGGCTGAGTTTTTCGTGGTGAGCGGGGTTGGTGTTCGACAATAGGGATAGGTGAAATCTCGCCTTAATATCCTGTAAAACGGTTTGGCAACGGGGGAAAGGCTCCTGCACCAGTTCTAGAAATTCTTGCTGAAAAAAGGCGGAATCGATATCGAGATCAAACTCCTGTAAAAAAGCCTGGGTAAACTGGTCAAAGTCCGTGCGGCCCGATTCAAAATCCACCGTGCTAGAGGAACTAATCCACAGATGATGGAGTTCCTGGAGGGGCAGATCGCGACCGAGCAAGCCCTCCATTCGCTCCCGCCACTGCAACCCCACTAGCACACCACCCATATCCAACACAATGTGTGTAATCATCGCCCCTCATCGCTCCCGAAAGGTTGGGTCTCTCTGATACAACTGTAGCCCCAGACAACAGTTGTATCAGTTAATAACGAAAATTGAATTTTTATCAACCCTTCATGGCGAACGGTCGAGCTAGGCAGAGCCCTCAACCCTAGCTGCCACAGCCCTTGCCGTCCTTTCTTGGTGGGATAGAAGCCCCTGGGAGTAACACTCTCGAAAGAATAGTTCACAGTTTGGCGCGACAAAGTTCGATAGGCTGAAGACATCGATACCTCCGGCCCAAAACGCTACGCCTTGGGCTTTTCTATCCATACGTTCTAGGTTAAGTCGCCATGAGTACGCTATCCAACCCCAGTTTGAAATCCGTCAATTGGTTTGGGGTCGTTCTGTTTTCCCTAATGTTTTGGTTTAGTGCTAGTTTGCTGATGGATTTTGTGGTCATGCCCGGTTTATTTGTCACGGGTATGATGAGCCAACCTGACTTTGGCAGCGCTGGTTACTCGCTGTTCTGGGTGTTTAACCGTCTAGAACTGGTCTGTGGTGCGCTGATTCTCACAGGGCTGCTGGTCACACACCAAGCTCGCACCGACCATACCGTCATGGACAGCGGCATTCGCAGTCGTTGGGCCATTGAACTGGGGATCGGGTTACTCGCCATTGTGCTAACCATGACCTACGTCCTCACTCCGGCCATGGGTGCCCTGGGGGTATCCCTCAACGCCTTTGAAACCGCCACCATTCTGCCCGCTGGCATGAACCAACTGCACCTGCTGTATTTTGGCCTAGAAGCGCTCAAACTCCTGGGCTGTGGCCTGTTGCTGAAGCTCTACTTCCACGACCTCCAAGTCTCTGGCGAAGCTTAATCGACCCTTGGGGATCTGCGGATGCCGAGGTTCCAGCGCCCAAAGTCACTTCCACGGCTTTGGGCGTCTTTCGTGGCTGGATAAGCTCAGCGCACCATAGCCGCACCATAGCAATAGAAAGTCTTCAACTCTAGAGCCCCAGCCGCCCTTTACACTCGTGGTAGGGTTCAACATAGCCATTGGGTAGAGGAGCATAATGCAAACCGACCACCAACTCCTGCAAGAACTACAGCAAAAGCAGCAGCAACTGGCCACCTTTCGGGCCTCGTCTGGAGCCGAGCTGCAAGCCCTGCTCGATCAATACGACTGGGGGCTGATCTCGGGGGCTGGGCATAATGGGTTGCCCCTGGTTACCCTACGGCTCAACCACCGCATTGCCCTAGATGATCCAGCCCTGCTAGATCTGGCAGAACAAGCCGAACTCACCTGGGGGCCAGTGGACTTTGCCCTGTTTTCGGGGGAAACCCAAGAGCCCCTGCGGGTTCTCAGCCAAACCCTCCTCGATCAACGCTGGCGTTGGCGACAATCTCAGACCTAACCCACCACAAAACCGATAACCCTCTAGGGATCGACATTGCGGCGAGGGTCGCCGTAGCGATAGTCGGGGGTTTGCATCTTGACCTTGGTGGATAGATGGGCAGGCACCGTGGCCACCCCCCATTGGGCTTGGATGGCCTGGAGTAGCTGGTCTTGCTGTACCCGTAGGTCAGGAATGGCCCAGCCTCGGTTGATGATGGCGAACCATACGAGGCCACGGTCGGCGGTGGGCACCATACCTGCTAGAGCGCTGACTTCCGCTAGGGTGCCTGTCTTGACGGCGGCGGTGGCAGGAATGCGACGGTCGATCAAAGTGCCTACGTCTTCTCCAGAGACGGGCAGCACATCGGCCACGGAATAGCCCTGCTGTTCCAGTTCTCGCTGGAGGGCGGTGGTGAGGGCGACGGCGGCGCGGGCCGACATTTTGTTATCCACCCCCAGACCCGATCCATTAATCAAACTCAGTTCCCCTGGCGGCAGGTCGGCCATCACCGAGGCGGTTTCTGTGACCACCCTGGCCCCACCTACCAAAGCCGCCACCTGTTCAGACATAACGTTGTTACTGTAAATATTCATCGCCTTGAGAATGGCCACCAGGGGCAGCGATTGGTGGCGCACCAGCCAGGTGGTTTCGGCGGGCAGGGCATTGCTAGGAATGCGGCGCACGGTGCCGTTGATGGCGAGGCTGGGTTGGGCGGTGTTGGCCTCCAGGTTGCCATAGGCGGCTCGGATTTCGTTATTCCAGGTGTCGGCATGCATCACCCGCTTGAGGTTTTCCGCCGAGACGTTGGGATCCTCCGAAAAATTCATCGTGAAGCCATCGACAATCACCAAATCCCCCGTCACCTGCTGAATGCCCAAGGACTGAAGATGGTTGGCCAGGACGATCCCTTCCTCCCACACAAATAGGGGGTCGCCCCCGCCCTGCACCACCAAGTCGCCCTGCACAATGCCATTTTCCAAGGTGCCGTGGAAGCCCACTAGGGTCTCGAATTGGTGATCGAGGGGCCAATGCTTGAGGGTGGCCAGGGTGGTGGCCAGCTTGGTCAACGAGGCCGCTGGCATGGGGATCTGGCCCTGGTGTTGGGCAATGGCGCTATCTCCTGTCTGAATCCAAATGCCCTGGTCGGGAATCGACCAGCCCTGCTGTGCCAGCCCCGCTAGGTATTGGGCCAAAATTTGGTCAATGGCTGGATCGGGATTCAGCCCCGCCACCCAGGGGGTGCGCCACTCCGCCACCAGAACTTGGCCCTGTAACCCCGTGGGCTGGAGGGGTTGGGATTCCCCGACATTAAATAGCACCGACAGCAGTCCCAAGGGAGCCGCCACCAGGGGGGCCATTGCCAAAAGGGGCACAGAAAAAAGGGGATTTAGGCGTACCACAACCCGTCCTCCATCAATACAGTCAACACCCAACACAGTCAACACCGCCTTAGGCTATCCAGGACATAGCATACCAGGGCATCCCTGGGTGATGAGCGACGCTCCCCCTCGGCTTGTCAATCCATGGAGGACGGGTAGACCGATCTCAAAAAAATGAGATCGGTATGTACACTGGAAGGTAAAGTACCTGCTGACTTGGTAAAGTAGAGCCATTCTGTTGAGCCAAGCCCACGATTGACCCTGGGGATCTCGGAGTGTTGCCGATGAGTGATCAAAATTCCTACGAACTACTAGGGCTAACCGAAGCGTCCACCTTCGAGGAAATTCAGGCGGCGAGGGATCGCCTGATTGACGCCTGTGGTGATGAACCCCAGCAAAAAGCCAATATCGAAGCGGCCTACGATGCCATTTTGATGGAACGGCTGCGGCTACGGCAGGAGGGCAAAATTAAAGTACCCGACCGCATTCGGTTTGCGGAAAATACCCCAGAACCCGCTCCATCCGCTAAGGTCACGCCCTCCCTGCCCCGGCCCGATTGGCTCTCTGGCCTAGTGGACACCCCCAGCCGCGATGATATTCTCTGGCCTGCCATCACCTTTGCTGGGTTGGCCCTGCTGGGGTTTGCGGCCCCCTCCCTCTCCCTGGCGGTGGCCCTGGGGGCTGCGGTATATTTCCTCAACCGCAAGGAAAACAAATTCTGGCGGTCGTTTCTGCTGACCCTGGCGGGTCTGGCGGTGGGTCTGGCCCTAGGATTAACGGTGGGGCAATTCCTCATTCCCCAGGGGGCGCAGTTCGCCTGGGCCAGCCCCGATGCCATCGCCGCCGCCGTTACCTGTCTATCGCTGTGGACGGTGAGTAGCTTCCTGCGCTAGCGCCTGTACCGGAGTTTCTGGTATCGACGTGCAAAGGCCCTTGCTCAATCCCCACGCCGCTTGCCATGGCCGCGTGGGGATTGAGTTTGGCGGCTAGGCCAGATCAAAGCGGTCGGCGTTCATCACCTTTGTCCAGGCGGCGACGAAGTCCTGCACAAACTTCTCCTGGCTGTCGTCCTGGGCATAGACTTCGGCGTAGGCCCGCAGGATGGAGTTTGACCCGAAGACCAGATCCACTCGTGTGGCCGTCCACTTGGTCTGTCCGGTTTGGCGGTCGCAGATGTCGTACAGGTTGTTGCCAGCGGGCTTCCACAGGTAGTTCATGTCCGTTAGGTTGACGAAGAAGTCGTTGGTTAGCGCCCCTTCCCGGTCGGTGAAAACGCCGTGCTTGGTGTTGCCGTGGTTGGTGCCCAAAACCCGCATTCCACCCACCAAAACAGTCATTTCTGGAGCGGTCAACCCCATCAGTTGGGTGCGGTCGAGCAGCAATTCTTCGGGCTGCACGGCGTAATCCTGTTTCAGCCAGTTGCGGTAGCCATCGTGGACGGGTTCCAGTGGCTCAAAGGATTCGGCGTCGGTCATGGCATCCGTGGCATCGCCTCGGCCAGGGGCAAAGGGAACGGTGATATCCACCCCGGCAGCCTTGGCCGCTTGCTCAAGGCCGACATTCCCGGCCAGGACAATCACATCGGCGACGCTGGCCCCAGTTTCGGCGGCGATGCCCTCCAGCACCGTCAGCACCTTGGCCAGTTGCTCCGGCTCGTTGCCCACCCAGTCTTTCTGGGGCGCAAGGCGAATCCGGGCACCATTGGCCCCACCGCGCTTATCGGAACCCCGAAACGTCCGGGCGCTATCCCAGGCGGTACAGACCATCTCGCGGATGCTGAGGCCGCTGGCGACGATCCGATCCTTCACCGATTGCACGTCGTAGTGAGTATTTCCAGCGGGAACCGGATCCTGCCAAATCAGGTCTTCCTGGGGCACATCGGGGCCAATGTACCGCGCCTTTGGCCCCATATCCCGGTGGGTGAGCTTGAACCAAGCCCGCGCAAAGACCTCCGAGAAGTAGGCCGGATCTTGGTAGAACCGCTCGGAAATTTGGCGGTATTCCGGATCCATCTTCATCGCCATGTCGGCATCGGTCATGATCGGGTTGAGGCGGATGGAGGGATCCTCCACATCCACGGGCTTATCCTCTTCCTTGATGTTGATCGGCTCCCATTGCCACGCCCCCGCCGGACTCTTTTTCAGTTCCCAATCGTAGTTGAGCAGCAGCCGGAAATAGCCGTTATCCCACTGGGTGGGGTAGGTCGTCCAAGCGCCCTCAAGGCCGCTGGTGACGGTATTGCGGCCAATGCCGCGCCGGGTGGTGTTGTGCCAGCCCAAGCCCTGTTCCTCCACATCGGCCCCCTCCGGTTCTGCCCCCAGCAGCGCCGCATCGCCATTGCCGTGGCACTTGCCCACCGTATGCCCCCCAGCGGTGAGGGCCACGGTTTCCTCGTCGTTCATGGCCATGCGGGCAAAGGTGACGCGCACATCATGGGCGGTCTTCAGGGGATCAGGATTCCCATCCACGCCTTCGGGGTTAACATAGATCAACCCCATCATCACCGCTGCCAGGGGATTGTCCAGATCGCGCTCACCAGAATAGCGGCTGTGGGGATTGTCGCTGGGGGCCAGCCATTCCTTTTCAGAACCCCAGTAAATATCTTTTTCAGGGTGCCAAATATCTTCCCGACCAAAAGCAAAGCCAAAGGTTTTTAGACCCATGGATTCGTAGGCCATGGTGCCTGCGTAGGCGATCAAATCGGCCCAACTGAGTTGGTTGCCATACTTCTTTTTAATCGGCCACAACAGCCGACGGGCCTTATCCAAATTGACATTATCTGGCCAGGAATTAATCGGGGCAAACCGCTGATTTCCCGTACCCGCCCCGCCCCGCCCATCGGCAATGCGATAGGTGCCCGCCGCGTGCCAGGTCATGCGAATCATCAGCCCGCCATAGTGGCCCCAATCCGCTGGCCACCAGGGTTGGCTGTTGGTCATCAGAGCGTGCAGATCCCGCTTGAGGGCTGCAACGTCAAGTTTTTTAACTTCTTCTCGATAGTTAAACTCTGATCCCAGCGGGTTAGTTTTGCTATCGTGCTGGCTCAAAATATCGAGGTTCAGCGCCTTCGGCCACCAGTCCATCTGGGCCATACTTGCGGTAGTTACACCGCCATGCATCACCGGGCATTTACCTGTCATTGTGTTATTCCTTAAATCGACTGAGTAGAATTCATGAACTTGAAGTATTGTCTAACAAGCCCATGGCGTAACGTCTAAGCTTAAGGAATTCATCAACAACGGCCCGATGGTCATATAGCGGCTCTCACTTGTTCGCGCTCGCGCTTCAGTGAGGTACAAGCTTGTTTAGTTTCAGATCCCTCCAGTTTATGGCTGTAGAAGATTCACCTTGCACCCCTCTTAATAAGGAGGCTGGGGGGATCTTAGCGGTGTCCTTCATTCGACTGAAACCCGCTATAGTCAGACGAATGCGGTCGGTTATATCGTCCTATTTACGATTTCCCATGCCAATAGATCGCTAGGGCTGAGGTGAATATCTCGCCTGATCAAGCGGTGTGGTAAAAGCATGGACTTTCCCTTTGATTTCAGCGTAGATATTCCGTAATGCCATCCTCCTTTGGATAGAGTAAACCTCACCCCTACGGTCGGATCTGTGGAGCGTTGAATGTGGGAGCCATAAGCTTTTGTCAGTCAATCAGGGCATGGAATCCAGGCTGGGCATCCATCGCCACGACACCCTGGAGATTCCGGTGGGGCACCCCGTTCCCACGGTGCACCTTGTCGTGCATCCCGATGCGGTACGGGGCTGGAACCTGGAGATACAAATTAAGCTGTTAGTCATCTAAACTGCGTATAATACATTAAAATTCTGGAATAAGCCATGGGAGTCAGAAACTATCTAACGTCAGAGGAAAAGCAAGAGCTTCAGAAGCA
>NZ_JACJRS010000070.1 GCF_014697375.1 Phormidium sp. FACHB-1136 | reverse complement strand
GCCAACTTTGATTCAATCCCATCCCAACTACCAGACCCTCCTGAACTACGGGGTTATCGCCGCATAGACTGGGATCACAGCCTCCTAAATCTGTCCGGAGTGTTGTTCAGAATTAGGGGATCCGGTTGGAAATGGAGCAGCCTGTGCCACAAAACTGAAGGCATCTTGGGTTGTCTGGGGCCATATCCACCAGATGCCCAGGCGCTTACCAGATCGGCTAGGCTGGAGATAGGTCTTGGATTTCCACGGTGTGGCCATGCCAACTCCCCTGATTGAGTTTCGTAATTTACAAAAGGTCTACGGCGAGGGTAACACCGAAGTTCGCGCCCTCTGGAACGTGAACCTGGCCATTGCCCCAGGGGAATACTGCGCCATCATGGGGCCATCGGGGTCTGGCAAATCCACCGCCATGAATATGATTGGCTGCTTAGATCGGCCCACTGCTGGGGGCTATTATTTCGACCAGCAAAACGTGGCTACCTTGACCGATACTGACCTGGCCCACATTCGCAACCGCAAAATTGGCTTTGTCTTCCAGCAATTCCATTTGCTGCCCCAACTCACAGCGCGGGAAAATGTGGAACTGCCCATGGTCTATGCCGGGATAGCCAAGGCCGAACGCCAGCAGCAGGCCATCGCCGCCCTAGAGCGGGTTGGATTGGGCAACCGTATCCACAACCGCCCCACCCAACTTTCGGGGGGGCAGCAGCAGCGGGTCGCTATTGCCCGTGCCATCGTCAACCGTCCCCTGTTGCTCTTGGCCGATGAACCTACGGGAGCCCTCGACACCCACACCACCGAGGAAGTACTACGCATTTTTGCCGACCTCCACGCCAGCGGCATGACCGTGGTGATGGTGACCCATGAACCCGATGTAGCCCGCGCCAGCCAGCGTATTATTTGGTTTAAAGATGGCGAGGTGATGAACGATCACCTGCGCCCTGCCGACCTGACGTCGTTGACGACTATCGGCCTCCCCCCATGACCCCAGAGGCTACCCCCACAAACGTCACCCGCGCTTACCATATCGCCTTCGATATCGCCCCCGACCAGTTTGATCACGCCCTGGCCCTTCTGCACCACCACAGGATCTCCATCGCCCATGACCCCGTTAGTCGCCCCACCGGACACGGCGTTTATTGCTACGATCCCGATGGCTTTATGGTGGCAATTCGCTGCGATCCGTCATGAGTGAGCCCATTGCCGTAAGAACGCCACCATCGTAAAAGCGACTCAAATCAATACCATGCCTGACCTGTGGAAGGTTCTGGCACATCAAGGGTGCCTCGTCACCCGCGATACCATGGGTACCGAGAAAGCCATCGCACAACAAATGATTGAGCAGAAGAGGGTTTAGCGGTTTGTTGTCTCCCTACCCTTGACAGAGAGGTCTTTTAGTCACGATAATTAAAGACTGTGTTTATTCGCCCGGATCAGGTTTCCAAGGCCGACGGCTGCCCCATGCAGCGCACGATTGGCACCTGTACGGCGGTCATTGAGGATAGCTATGACATACGCGATTGTGGCAACGGGTGGCAAGCAGCTTCGGGTTGAACCGGGCCGTTTCTACGACATTGAGCGGTTGCCCGTAGAGGCTGAAGCAGAGGTGACGTTGGATCAGGTGCTGTTCGTCAACAACGATGGCGAATCCCTGGTGGGCCAGCCCCTTGTGGAGGGCGCAACGGTGACCGGGACGGTGGTGAGCCACCTGCGGGGCCGTAAGGTGATCATCTACAAGATGAAGCCCAAAAAGAAAACCCGCAAAAAGCAGGGCCACCGTCAGGAACTCACCCGCCTGATGATCGACTCCATTCAGGTCAATGGCGAAACCATTGCCAGCCGCGAGGCCCAGGCGGTGGCCGCAGGCGACGACGACTAGGGTAGACCAGACTGCCATTGCGCTAAAGTGAACAATACGTAGGGTTTAGGGAAAAACCATGGCACATAAGAAAGGTACAGGTAGTACACGCAACGGACGCGATTCAAACGCCCAGCGCCTTGGCGTTAAGCGCTATGGCGGCGAAACCGTGCGGGCCGGGAACATCCTGATCCGTCAGCGAGGCACCAAGGTTCACCCCGGTGAAAACGTGGGGCGCGGCGGGGATGACACCCTGTTTGCCCTTGTGGATGGCGTCGTCACCTTCGAGCGGCGTGGTAAGACTGGCAAAAAAGTCAGCGTCTACCCCGTTGAAGCGACGGCCTAGGACAGGTCGATAGGTTCATCACATTCAGCAAAAGCCCCTCTAACCCAGAGGGGCTTTTGTTTTGGGCCTAACCCAGTCTCCCAGTCAGCGGGCAAGGAGACCTTGCCCCCACGGTTTGCTGGGCTAGGAATCGGGGCTTGTCAATTCGGGTTTGGTATAAATACCGATGGATACGGCAAAGGTAGTATCCGACACAAAAGCGTCTCTGCTTCAGCCCTATGCTGGTTGGCGATGCAGGCAAAAATGGTCAAAAGCGGCTGGGTGCTAGTCGCCCAAATCCAGGTAAGGCGTCATGCCATGTCGTCAGGTTGCGGGATCTGGCGCTTTTTTCATGGGCATGATTCTGTGGGTAATGCTGTCGTCAAGGGGCTGGGAAGGGATCAGGGTGGTCGGAGTTGACGTTGCGTCAACTGTCGAGTTCCCGGTGGATCTGCTTTCGGCACAACTGAACAGCCTTGCATCTTCAGGGCGATGGGCCTTACCGCCTAGGGGACGATTCTCCTGGTTTGCGATGGGCGACTCAGGCCGTTCTAGGGCATATCGCTTGTGAAAGCTAGCTTAATAAGCCAGTCTACCCAAGAATGCAGCCCTAGTGTAGCAGGCGTCAGTTCAGTTGGCTAAGTCTGTGTTAGGAGCCTATTTTGTCGCCGTCCACCTGTCTCACCCACCCCCGACCTGTTTTGTTGAGGATTGCCTCAACCGTCGAGAGTCCAAAAGTCTAGTCCCCGCAGATCTAGCGTCTGAAATCTAGCGTCATTAGGAGCTTGCTATGAGTGGAAATGAGTTGCGTGCCCAAGCCATTGCGAATATTGCCAGCCGTCCCAAGGTGCCCGTGAACCCGCCCAGCAAGCTAGAGGCCCTGTGGGCCAAGGACGTTTTTAGTCTGGCGAAAATGCAGGAATGTCTGCCCAAGTCGGTGTTCAAGTCACTCCAGAGCACCATCAAGCACGGCACCCCCCTGGATATGTCGGTGGCGGATGTGGTGGCCGTGGCCATGAAGGACTGGGCCGTGGCCAAGGGGGCGCTCTACTACTCCCACATGTTCTTTCCCCTCACCAACGCCACCGCCGAAAAGCACGATGGCTTCATCTCTGTGCAGAGCGATGGTTCGGTGATTTCGGAATTTTCCGGCAAGGTGCTGGTGCAGGGCGAACCGGACGGCTCCAGTTTCCCCAACGGCGGCATTCGCTCCACCTTCGAGGCCCGTGGCTACACCGCCTGGGATGTGACCAGCCCCGCCTTTGTGATGGACACCGAAAACGGCGTCACCCTGTTCATCCCCACGGTGTTTGTCTCTTGGACGGGGGAAGCCCTAGACAAGAAAACCCCGCTGCTGCGATCCAACGCCGCCATGAGCAAGGCCGCCACCCGCGTCCTGAAGCTGCTGGGCCATACCGAAGTGGCTCCCGTGAATTCAAGCTGTGGGGCCGAGCAAGAATACTTCCTGGTAGATGCCAGCTTTGCCACCGTGCGCCCTGACCTGCTGCTGGCGGGCCGCACCCTGTTTGGCAAAGCTCCGGCCAAGGGCCAACAGTTCGATGACCACTACTTTGGGGCCATCCCAGAGCGGGTGCAGGTGTTCATGCAGGATGTGGAGGAAAAGCTCTACCGCCTGGGCATTCCCGCCAAGACCCGCCACAACGAAGTGGCCCCCGGCCAGTTTGAAATTGCCCCCTTCTTTGAAGCGGCTAACGTGGCCAGCGACCACCAGCAGATCATCATGACCGTGCTGCGGAACACCGCCAAAAAGCATGGCTTTGTCTGTCTGCTGCACGAGAAGCCTTTTGCGGGTATCAACGGCTCCGGTAAGCACGTTAACTGGTCGGTGGGCAATGCCACCCAGGGCAACCTGCTGGATCCCGGCGATACCCCCCACGCCAATGCCCAGTTTCTGGTGTTCTGCGGGGCGGTGATTCGCGGCGTCCATAAGTATGGGCCGCTGCTGCGGGCGGTGATCGCCAGCGCCAGCAACGACCACCGATTGGGGGCCAACGAAGCCCCTCCGGCGATTATCTCCATCTACCTGGGTAGCCAGCTCCAGGATGTGTTTGACCAAATTGCCAGCGGGGAAGTGACGGGTTCCCAAATCAAGGGCGAAATGGATCTGGGCGTCGATACCCTGCCGAAATTCACCAAGGATGCCGGAGACCGCAACCGCACCTCCCCCTTCGCTTTCACGGGCAACCGCTTCGAGTTCCGGGCCGTGGGTTCCGGGCAGTCGGTGGCGGGGCCGCTGGTGGCCATGAACACCATCTTGGCCGACTCCCTCAACTGGGTGGCCGACCAAATGGAAGCCAAACTGGGGGCCGGGGTTGAGCTCAATGTCGCCATCCACGACATCCTGCGGGACATCATCCGCGACCACGGCATGGTGGTCTTTAATGGCAACGGCTACTCGACGGAATGGCACGAAATGGCTGTCAACGAGCGGGGGCTGGCCAACCTGCGCACCACCGCCGACGCCTTGCCCGTGCTGCGGGAGCAGTACATCGAAGACCTGTTTGCCAACGCCAAGGTGCTCTCCCCCGTTGAACTGGGCAGCCGCTTTGAAGCCTACTCCGAGCAGTACATCCAGCACATTGAAGTGGAGGCCAAGCTGGTGATCTCCATGGCCAAAACCATCATCTACCCCGCCGCCATGCGCTACCTGGGCGAACTGGCCAAGACCATCGATGATCTCAAGGACATTGGCATCGACTTTGGCAAGGACAGCGCCGTCAAGGTCGCCGACCTGACCAAAGCCATGATGGCCAAGGTGGGCAACCTGGAGGACATGATGACCAAACACTTCATGTCCCCGGAAGAGCACATGCAGTTCTGCGCCCAAACCATCCGGCCCCTAATGGACGAGGTGCGAGAATACGCCGACGCCCTCGAAGGTGAAGTGGCCGACGACCTCTGGCCCCTGCCCACCTACCAGGAGATGCTGTTCATCAAGTAGCCCCCGTACCAAAGCTGAAACCCCACCCCAGCCAACCGTAGGGGCGGGGTTTCCTCGTCTTGCTCAACCGGGGGGCAAGATGACTCGTCAGTTCCATGACAATGTGACCTAGCTCAAAAACAAAGAAGGCTCTGAGTATTCATTCAGAGCCTTCTAAGATTTCTATACCCCCAGGGGAATTCGAATCCCCGTCGCCTCCGTGAAAGGGAGGTGTCCTAGGCCTCTAGACGATGGGGGCCTGTGTTTTTCGACAGTTCTCAGTATAGGTAAAAGACATGCACTTGTCAAACATCCAGGTCAAAATTGGCCCATTTTTTGGGAGATGGTGCGCTGGTGGCGGTTGGCGGCTTTAGGAATCGCTTGGGGAATAGCGACACACCGCCCAGAGTAGCCACGCAACCCCTTCGTCCATAGACCACAGGGCCGATTATCTCGACGATGGCCATCGAAATCGGGCACCTAGCGGCCTACTCCGCCGATAGGTTGCGAAGGCGAATCAGTTGCCGCCGCATTAGGGGAGACGCCTTGATTTCGTCCAGTTCGGTCACTTCAACCTGGGAGTCCAGGGCTTCGACGAACTCATCGCTGCCGTAGGAGAAGGCATCTAGCAAGAGATCCAGCAGGTGATCGCGGTTGCCCATCACTTGACTTTCTTCAATCAGCCTGAACTTCAGGGTGACTTCACATTCATAGACGCCAACCTGAGCGGGAATAGAGGAATGGGATATAGAAAGGGCCATAGCAATCAGGGTTAAGTCTCTAAAGGGTAGGGAAAGGTCATCGTTGGGACGGTGGTTATGGCTTGAGGGGGCGCACCATCGAAATCCTAGGACAGGATAACCACAGGGATGATAGCGATCAGGCTGGGTTGTGGGAACCCAGAGGCAAGGCAAAACGCCACGGAGAGGGGCAAAGATTAGTCGTTCGGCATCGCCTATCTCTATGAAATCAAAGAACCGTTGGAATTGTCCTAAAACATCTCGTTTTTACATGATTAATACAATTTCGTAATGCTAGATTAAATCACGAAGGCCATCCGTAATCCTGCTTATTCAGCTCATTTTTTTATACTGACTTTTCGTCTGGATGTCAGTTTGCCTAGCGACAAAAATCTAGGATGACCGAATTTATCTCCTCTGTCAGGCTAAGCCTCAAACTTGTCCAAGGTCTTTGAAAAACAAGGTTTTCCGGCTAAGTCTGTGTTGTAAAAACCATCGATCTTCCTTAGGGTATGTGACAAACAATTCAGGGAATTGCCGTAGGTTTACGGACTTTATGGAGATGCTGATCACCTTCAAAACTCAAAACATAAATTGTATTAAATGCGCCATGGGAAAAGTATCCAGAAGACTAATCCCACCTATTAGACGTTATGGGACTAGTGGCTGGTCAATCCCTATCAATGGACTAGTGAATCAACAGGTGACTATGCCATCCATGGATGGATGGATGGATTCCCCGGCTATCTACCCTAGCCCAGGGAGTCCACAAAGCCAGAATTTTAGGGTTTCTGGATTTGGTTCATCCTGCACCGACTTAAGAAACTTGCTTGTTGCTAAACTAAAATCGCCTGTCTTCATCGCTGGGATTGGCGCACCGCCGTGCGCTTACCCAACCACCAACCACCAACCACCAACCACCTCTATGCCCACGATTGATTACCTTCGGATTAGCCTGATCGACCGCTGCAATTTCCAATGTACCTACTGTATGCCGGAAGGAATTGACCTTCAGTATGTGCAGCAGCAGGACTGGCTCACCCGTGGGGAACTGCGGCGGTTGCTCACCGAAATCTTTATGCCGCTAGGGTTTTCGCGGTTTCGGCTGACTGGGGGAGAACCGTTGCTGCGGTCCGATGTGGTGGACATTGTGCGCGACATTGCCCATCTGCCCAACACCCAGGATTTGGCCATTACCACCAACGCCTTTTTGCTCAGCAACCTGGCTCAGGATTTGTGGGATGCGGGGTTGCGACGCATCAACATCAGCCTCGATTCCCTTGACCCAGCAGTGTTTCAGCAAATTGTGGGGGGGCGGGGGCGATCCCGCTGGCCGGAGGTGTGGGCGGGAATTCAGGCGGCGCATCGGGTAGGCTTTTCGCCGTTGAAGCTGAATGTGGTGGTAATTCCCGGCGTGAATGACCACGAGGTGCTGGATCTGGCCGCCCTCACGCTGGATCGACGGTGGCATGTGCGGTTCATTGAGTTCATGCCCATCGGCAACGACGATCTGTTTAAAGATCGGGGCTGGGTGGATTCTGAAACCCTGCGCCAGCGCATTCGCCAACGGTGGGGCCTCACGGAGGGGCAAGTGCAGGGAAACGGCCCAGCGGATGTGTTCCAAATTCCGGGCGCGTTGGGCACCGTGGGCTTCATTAGTCAAATGTCGGAATGCTTTTGCGACCGCTGTAACCGGATGCGCCTGTCCGCCGATGGTTGGCTGCGCCCCTGCCTGCTCAACGAAACGGGGCAAATTGACCTCAAAACGCCCCTGCGCCAGGGCAAATCCCTCGCTGACCTCCGCGTCCAGGTGGCAGAACTCCTCGGTGCCAAGCCCGACATCAACTACAAAATGCGCGAATCTGGCGTTACCGGAGCCTATAGCCGCACCATGTCGCAAATTGGCGGTTAGGTCTTGGTGCATGGCGATCCGCCTTTGACACGACGCAGCCTCATAGATCACAAACATGCTCTTTTGCCACGATTTAGCCCACCCTTACGGGAAGCAAGCTACACCCCCAACCCCTCTCCCACGAGGAGAGGGGAGCCAGAAACGGTCTTCAAAGTCCCTCTCCCTTGGGGAGAGGGATTTAGGGTGAGGGCGGCAGGGGCTTGGCGATCTACTGAGCCTACGCTTTATCTGCCGTTGATAGGGACGTAGGTGAAGCCTGGGTGGGGGCAACCGAACCAAAGTTCGCATTACCACCACAAAATCATATTTGCAACATTGCTTTACATTCTGTAACTATTGCGTTACATTAGTACACATACAAAGCAAGCGCACCTTCGCCATCGTGCAAATCTCGGTTCATCGGCGGTGCTTTTGCCCATGAACATTAACCTTCTAGGAGGTCTTCCATGTTTGCCATTCTGATTTCTCTCTTCGTCGTCGGTTGGGTTGCTGTGGCGCTAATCGGTACCCAAGCCTACTTCCGGGGTGAACAAACCAAGCCCATCCACGAACGCAACTGGAACTCCAACTCCTTCGAGCAATTGGCCCAGAGCGTGACGGGTCAAGCCACGGATTTTGCTGAGCGGGTGCCTGCCTACTCTGGCGATGCCTTCTCCAGCGGCAACCTGAGCTAGGTCGAATCACCTGTTCGCCCAACCAAATTGAGCCGTCCGACAAAATCGAGTTGTCTGACAACGCCTAAATTTCGATTCAACTCTCCTCTTTCTCTAGGGATTGTCTCCCAACAGTGAATGAACGGCCCAGCAATGCTGGGTCTTTTTTTTGCTGCTCACTGTTTAGGCTTCTCGTTCCACCAAAATGACGTTTTCGGTGATGCTTTCAAAGGTGTCGTCGTGGCTGATCACAAACAGTTGTTTGAAGGATTTAATGCGGCTGATGGCTTCCGCGAGGCCCTGACGACGGGGTTTATCCATGTTGGTGGTAGGTTCGTCAAAAAAGGCGATGTCGATGTCGGCCAACACCTTTAGCAGGGCGAGGCGAACAGCTAGGGCGGCACACATTTGTTCGCCGCCAGAGAGGTTGATAAAACGCCGCTGGTGGGGGCCATCCTGCACCAGAATGTCGTAGTCGCGAGTCCATTCCAGGGCCACATCGGGACGGTTGAGTAATTCTCGAAACAGCCGATCCGCCTGTACCGAAATGCTGCGGACGTACTGCTCGGTAATGCGAGGGCCAGCATCTTTATAAGCATTGCGGGCAAAGTTAATAAAGCGCTTGATTTTTTCCTTGGCCTTCAGTTCTTCCTGGGCAGCGTCTCGTTTTTCGGCCAGGGTGGTAAGGCCCGCTAGTTGTTGATCCAAATCGGCAAGGCGCTGGCGCTGTTGAGGCAGGCTTCCCGCCAGTTGGTCAGCCTCGGTTTTGAGGGCAGCGTAGCGGGTTTCCAGGGCTTCGGCCTGGGCGGGGTCGTAGGTGGCAATGGCTTCGGCGTAGCGGGTTTCCAGGTCAAGGCGCTGGGCTTCGAGCTGTTCTAAATCGGTTTCGGTGGTGCTCAGTTCTCGCTTCAGGGGGTTGAATTGGTTGGCCTGGTCGCGGTTGCGTAGATATTGCTCGTAGGGGGCTTGGTAGGTGCTGCGTTGGGCCTGCTGGGCGGCAATGTCGGCCTCTAGGGATTGAAACGCCTCCAGTTGGGCGGTGAGGTCGGCCATTTGCTGGGTCATGGTCTGCTGCTGGGCGGTTAAGTCAGCACAGGTTTTCTCGACTTTAACCCGATCTTGCAGGGTGCGTTGCAAAATAGCCTGCTTCTGGCGCGGATGTCCGAGGGCTTCCAGGGATTTCGCAAGCTCTTGCAGCGCGGTCTCCACCGTGGCCCGTTGTTCTAACTGCTGGGTGAGGGCGGCGATCTGCTCGTTCAGGGCCGTCTGTTCCCGCTGAAGCTGGTCGGCCTGGGTACGCAGAGCCTCCTCCTGCTCCAGTTCGGCTCGCCAACCGTAGCGCTTTTGCAGGTCACTGGTCAGCCCTTTTAGGTTGGTTTGAAGGCTGGCTTCGTCGGTTTGATCGGCCAAATCCCGCAGAATGCCATCGAGGGCAGACAGCAGTTCCCCATGCAGATCCGACGCATTTTGCAGAGCCGTTTGTAGCTTTTGAACAGTTTCTCCAGAGATGAGCGGCACGCTGCGAATCAGCGTCTCAAATTCCGTCAAAATGTCCTGGATATCCCCAGCCTGGGCCTGTTGCTGCTGGCGACTGTGGGTCACCAGGGTTTGAATATCCGCCTCAAACTGGCGGGCGGCGGCGAGGCGGCTAAGCTGTTGTTGTAGGCGATCCCGCTGTTCCTCCAGTCCGGCAATTTCCTGAACCGCAGGCCGAAGCTGGGCCAATCGTGCCTGGGCTTGGCTCACCTGGCGCTGCTGCTGTTCCAAGCGCCGTTGCTGCTGTTGAAGCCCCTGAATCTGCGCTTCAATGGCCTGAAGCTGATCCCACTGGGCCTGGTATTCCCGCTGCTGGGCCTCGATCTGTTCTTGTTGAGCCACCAGAGGCTTTAGGGCTTCCAATTCACGGGCCGTTTGCTCCAGGGCTTCGATTTGGGTTTGCCATCGGGCCAGTTCCGCCTGTTTTTGGCCGTAGGTGGTTTGCAGGATTTGGTAGCGGCGTTGTAGGGTTTGGCGCTGACCTTGGCGCTGGTTCAGTTCCACCAGGGCTTTTTCGGCGGCCTGGTAGCCCTCGTAGGCTGTGCGATTGGCCGTACAAATCTCCACCGCCTGCTGGGCCTGCTGCACCAATCCCTGAAGCCGCGCCAACTCCTTTTCCTTGGTTTGCCGCTGGAGGGCAAGGGTTTGCCGCTGTTGGCTGAGGGCCTGCACCTGCTGGGCCTGGGCCTTCACCGCATCCCGTTGAGCCTGGATCCCCTGGAGATCCTGCTGTAGCCCGGTCAACCGCTGCTCGGCGGCCTGGATGTCCTGGGTTAGCCCCTGCTGACGTTGGGCCAACTCGTCCCACAGGGTGAGGGATTCCTCGTACTGCTCAATCTGGCGCTTCACCTGATCCACCTGATCTTCGGCATAGCGGCGCAGGGTGTTCATTTGTTTGTAAGCCTGCTTATACTCCTCCACCTTGAGGATGGCGTCGAAAACGGCCTTGCGCTGTTCGGCGGTTTGCAGAAAGTCTGCGGTAAAGGTGCCTTGGGGTACGCCCACGGTGCGGGCAAACAACTGGGGCAGGTTGGTGGTCGGGCTCACCCCCAAATGCTGCCGCAGCCAGGGCAACACCTCATCCTTGAGGCGCGTATAGGGTAACTGCTCATTGCGCTGGGGGTCGAACAGCAGGTAGCCCTTTTGGGTGCAGCGCTGTACGCTGTAGGTGCGGCTGTCGAAGTTAGACACAAAATCTACTGTGACCTGGGCACTTTTGCTGCCATTACGAATCAAATCTTCCTTGGCATAGTCGCCCTGGTGGTTGAACAACACCCAGGCGATGGCCTCCAAAATGCTGGTTTTGCCAGCCCCATTCTCGCCGCAGATGGCATTGGTTCCCGGCTGAAACTCAAAGAGTCGATCTTGGTGGGCTTTGAAGTTTTGAAGGCTGACGGACAAAATCTGCATGGCGCTGGGAGGACTGGGTTTAGCTGGCTTTCACCAGGAATTTTTCAGGAATTTCGGTGTATTGGCTAACGATTTGGCGGAATTCTTCGCCGTCGATGGTTTCCCGTTCCAGCAGCAGGTCTACGAGGTGATCCATCAGCACGCGGTTATCCCGGAGCGTCTGGCGGGCGCGGTCGAGGCAGGTGAGGGCAATTTCCCGTACCTTGGCGTCAATTTTGCTGGCCATTTCCTCGGAGACTTCGCTGCGGGGCATCAGGTTGCGGCCTAGGAACACTTGGTTATCCATGCTTTCTAGGGCCACGGGGCCGAGGTCGGTCATGCCGTAGAGGGTGACCATTTGACGGGCTAGGTTGGTGACTTGCTGGATATCGCCGCTGGCTCCGGTGGAGGTTTCGTCGTCGCCAAACACTTCGGCTTCGGCGGCAAAGCCCCCTAGGGCCACGGTGATGCGGTCGATAATCCAGTTGCGGGTATAGAGGCCGCTGTCGATGATGTCTTCGTTGGGCAGCGATTGGGTAAAGCCCTCGATGCCGCCGGAGCGGGGGATGATCGTCACTTTATTCAGCTCGTCGGAGTGGGTGAGCAGGGTGGTGAGCAGGGCGTGGCCGACTTCGTGGTAGGCGGTCATGCGTTTGCGGCTGCTGTCGAGCAGGGGCGTGAGGCTGAGGCCGATGGTGATGCGGTCGATGGCGTCCTCAATTTCCTGCATAGTGACGGCCTCCTTGCGGCGGCGGGCGGTGAGGATGGCGGCTTCGTTTAGCAGGTTGGCCAGTTCGGCCCCGGAGAATCCAGGGGTGCGGCGGGCCACGGCTTCGAGGGAGACCTCCGGCTCAATTTTTTTGTTGCGGGCGTGGACTTCTAAAATCGACAGCCGCCCTTTGTAAGTGGGCAGATCGACCACCACCTGACGGTCGAAGCGTCCGGGCCGCAGCAGGGCCGTATCCAGCACATCCACCCGGTTGGTGGCGGCGATGACGATGATGCCGCTGTTGCCCTCAAAGCCGTCCATTTCGGTGAGGAGTTGGTTGAGGGTTTGTTCGCGTTCGTCGTTGCCGCCGCCGATGCCTGCGCCCCGCTGGCGACCGACGGCATCAATTTCGTCAATGAACACAATGCAGGGGGCGTTGTCCTTGGCCTTGCGGAACAAATCGCGCACACGGGATGCCCCTACCCCCACAAACATTTCCACAAATTCCGAACCAGAAATGCTAAAGAAGGGCACCCCGGCCTCGCCAGCGATGGCCTTAGCCAAGAGGGTTTTCCCGGTGCCCGGTTGGCCAATCAGCAGCACTCCCTTGGGAATCCGTGCCCCAATAGCCGTAAACTTTTCGGGATTTTTCAGGAAGGACACCACCTCTTGCAGTTCTTCCTTGGCTTCCTCAATCCCGGCTACATCATCGAACACCACCCCGGTTTTGGCCTCCATCTGGAAGCGGGCCTTGGAGCGGCCAAAGTTCATGGCGTTTCCGGCCCCTGCGGCCCCCCGTCGCAGCAGCATGAGTAGGCCCAAAATCAGAATCAGCGCTAGTAACGAGTTAGTCGCCAACCAAGCCAGGGCGGAACTGCCGCTGGTGTCGCGGATGTTCACGTCCACCTGGTTTTCGCGCAGGGTGCGGATTAGCTCCGGGTTGCGCTCTCCGGCGAACAGCAGCACTTCGTGAGGCGGCTGATCTTCCGCATCGCCCTCCAGGGTGACGTAGGCAATGCCGCGAGTCTCGTCTAGCTCAACGCTTTCCACCAGACCCGCATTGATGTTGCTCAAAAACTCACCGTAGGACATCTGGTCGTCTTCGGCGGCGGTTTGGGCCAGGGCAGGGGGCAACGGCATCAAACTTTGCAACAACAGCCAACCGACCGTAATGGCCCCTGTGGCACTGGTACGTAGGGACTGGGAGCGACGGGAGTGGGCAGGCTGACCAGAGAAACGCATAGACATGGGCCGACAAGTGAACAGCGCCCTAGGCATGGACACCCCATCGGGAGCCTAGAACTGTTTCCTAGTCTAACCTTCTGGCCTAAAAATGGAATTTTTAAGGATGTTCACAGTGGACTTGCCGCTTCCGGTGCCAGCGTTTAGCATAGCCACAATCATTTTTTGAAACGTTTTACTCAACCCAGCCCCCCTTAGAAACGCGCTGTTTTTGCCCTCACCCCCAGCCCCTCTCCCAGGGCAGGCTCCTGCCTATACATACGTTTCTATCTCGCTTAATTCCTAGGGTTGATCCCCCCTAGCCCCCCTTAGTAAGGGGGGAACTGGAGTTAAAGTCCCGCTTTCTAGGGAAACCGGAGTCAAAGTCCCCCTTTCCAAGGGGGATTTAGGGGGATCTCCAAGGACTTGCGGCATGGAAACAAGATGTTTATGGGCAGACGAGGGGCGAGGGATGCTCCCATAAAAAACCCCGTTGAGTTCCAGTGTTCACCATGTCCTACAGCTTCGATATCGTCGGTGTTGCTCCGGTGCTGGAGTTTTTCACCCATCAGCAGCGGATGGAAACCAAGCCCCAGCGCAGCCAAGCCTTTTTGGGTAGCTCCATCTGCACCCTGGACGCCTTCATTAGCGCCACGGAGGCCGTCCACCGCAAGCCCGATTGGGACTGGGACGAGATTGTTGGCAAAATTGTGGAATTTTGGCTGCACCAAGAAGACGACGTGCGCCACTGGAAGCAGCAGTTTGAATCGGCCCAAGGCCAGGACAACCTACTGGTAGGCCGAGTAGTGAACTACACCTCCCTGCGCCAGGAGTTTGAGGGACTGTTTGAGGGCTAACGGGCGGCGAACTGGGCGAGATCATGCCAGAATATAGGCTAACTTGCGCGTCTAGTCTTCCAGGGCACCCTTGATCAGGCTACTTCTTAAGATCCAAGAATTGTTCCTTCGCTGGTGGGGCGACTTCACCCTGCAAACGCGGCTGATGGCGGGGGCAACGCTGGTGGTGTCGCTCATCACCAGCGGCCTCACCTTTTGGGCCGTCAACACCATTCAGTACGATGCGCGGCTGAACGACACCCGCTTTGCCCGAGATTTGGGTCTGCTGCTGGCGGCAAACGTGGCCCCCCTGGTGAACGAAACCGACCGCACGGAACTGGCCCGCTTCTCCTACAGCTTCTACCAAAGCACCTCCAGCGTGCGGTATATGCTCTACGCCGATGAGAACGGCGACATTTTCTTTGGCATTCCCTTTTCAGAAGCGGCGGTGCAAAATTCCCTCACCCTGCGGCGGCGGATGCAGTTGCCAGAGGGCTACGCCGAAACCACGGATCGGCCCTTGGTGCGCCAGCATCTTACGCCAGCGGGGGAAGTCACCGATGTGTTTGTGCCCCTGAACTACAACGGCAAGCACCTGGGCGTGTTGGCCTTGGGCATTAACCCCAACCCCACGGTGGTCGCCTCGTCGCACCTAACGCGGGATGTCACCATTGCGGTGTTTGTCTCGATTTGGGTGATGGTGATTCTGGGAGCGGTGTTCAATGCCCTCACTATTACCCAGCCCATCAAAGAACTGCTGCTGGGGGTAAAAAACATCGCCGCCGGAAACTTTAAGCAGCGGATCGATCTCCCCCTAGGGGGTGAACTGGGTGAACTGATCTACAGCTTTAACGACATGGCCGAGCGCCTAGAGCGCTACGAAGAGCAAAATATCGAAGAACTGACCGCCGAAAAGGCCAAGCTGGAAACCCTGGTATCTACCATTGCCGATGGCGCGATTTTGCTCGACAGCGATATGCACGCCGTCTTGGTAAACCCCACTGCCCGCCGCCTGTTTAACTGGGGCAACCAGTCCCTCGATGGGGCCAACATCCTCGAACACCTGCCCAGTCCCGTGCGGGTACAGCTCACTCGCCCCCTGTTCCAAGCCGTCCAGGGCGAGGCCGAGGCCATGGAGTTTCGCATTCCCCTCACCGAACCCAGTCACCGTACCCTGCGGATTTTGCTGAATACGGTGCTGGATCAGGCCAAGGAAAACGTGAAGGGGCTGGCAATTACGGTGCAGGACATCACCCGCGAAGCCGCCCTCAACGAGGCCAAGGCCCAGTTTATTAGCAACGTCTCCCACGAACTGCGGACGCCCCTATTCAATATCAAATCCTTCATCGAAACCCTCCACGAGTACGGCGAAGACCTCAGCGACATCGAGCGCAAGGAATTTCTTGAAACCGCCAACCACGAAACCGACCGCCTCACCCGCCTGGTGAACGACGTACTGGATTTGTCGCGGCTGGAGTCGAGCCGTCAGTACATCATCGACGCCGTGGACATCGTGCAGCCCATCGAGCAAACCCTCCGTACCCACCGCCTCCACGCTAGGGACAAGCAGATCGACCTGCGGCAAGAAGTGGAACCCAACCTACCCCCGGTGCTGGGTAACTACGATCTTCTGCTGCAAGTGTTCACCAACCTGGTGGGCAACGCCCTAAAATTCACCGAACCCGGTGGCCAAGTCACCCTTCGCGCCCGCCGGGTGCCCTGCCAAACCCAGGACGGTAGCCCCGACGAAACCCAGGCCGACTGCATCCGGGTAGAAGTGGCCGACACCGGAATCGGCATTGCTCCCGAAGATCAGCAGGCCATTTTCGACCGCTTCTTCCGGGTCGAGAACCGCGTCCATACCCTAGAGGGAACCGGGCTAGGGCTATCCATCGTCAAAAACATCATTGAGAAGCACAACAGCCAGGTTCACCTCGATAGCGAAGTCGGCGTCGGCACCACCTTCTGGTTCGACCTCGCCATTCAGCCCTCGGCGGAGGACACGCCCAGCCCCGCCGATCCATCCCTGGTGGCTGTCGCCGAGATCGATCCCTCGGCCCAAACGGTTCTCAGCGCCAATTAGTTCCCTGTCGCCCTTTAGCTATGCCCCCATCGTCTTCCTCCCCGACCCCAGCGGCCTTGTCCTCTGAGGCTTCTGGGATCCCATCCCCCGCTGTCCAATCGTCCACTGATCAGGCTGATCATGGGGATCACGGGCCTTCCCACAATCACGGACATCCCCATAGCCATCATCACGGGCACCCTCACCACGGCCATGCCCACGGGCATCACCACCACGGGCACGAGGGCCATAGCCATGTCCACGGAGCCATTGACCCAGAAATTGCTGCCTCAGAACAGGGCCTTTGGGCGGTGAAGTGGTCGCTGGTGGGGCTGGTGATTACGGCGGTGCTTCAGGCAGGGGTGTTCTGGCTGTCTGGCAGCGTCGCGCTACTGGCGGATCTGATCCACAACATCGGCGATGCCCTCACGGCCCTGCCCCTAGGGGTAGCGTTTATGATTTCCCGTCGCCAGCCCACGGAGCGCTTTGCCTACGGCTTTGGACGGTTAGAGGACTTGGCCGGATTGGCCATTGTCGGCGTCGTGCTGGCCAGTGCTTTAATCACCGCCTACGAATCCATCGAGCGCTTTTACCATCCCCAACCCCTCAGCCATCTAGGAGCCTTGGCGGCGGCGGCGCTGGTGGGCTTTGTGGGGAATGAACTGGTGGCCCTGTTTCGGATGCGGGTGGGCCGACGGATCAACAGTGCCGCCCTGATTGCCGATGGCCAACACGCCATGGCCGATGGCTTGGTGAGTTTGGCGGTGTTGCTCAGCGCCATCGGGGTCAGCCTGGGCTACCCCTGGGCCGACCCGGTGATTGGCCTGGTGATTACCGCCGTGCTGCTGAAGATTGTGTGGGAATCGGGCCAGACCGTCTTTACCCGCCTGCTGGATGGCGTAGAGCCCGAATTTTTGGAAGCGGTCGATCACGCCCTAGGTCACGTCCCTGCCGTGCAGAAGCCCTCAGCCCTCAAAGCTCGTTGGCTGGGTCATCGGCTGTACGTCGAACTCGATGTGGCCCTAGCTCCTACCCTGTCGCTGGCTGAAACCCAATCCATCACCACTCAAGTTGAGCAGACCCTCAAGGAAGCCCTACCTTACCTAGGCTGGGTGAGGGTGCGCGGTGTCCCGTCGATGGCATCCCTGCCCTCCCCGAATCGGTTAGACAATGGCACACTAGAAACAAAGGCCCCCGCTGAGAAGGATTTGTGATGACCATTGACGATTCTCTACTAGAGCTAATTTTTAGCGGTGCCAACCTGTTTGTGCTGCCCTTCTGGACGCTGATGGTGCTGGTGCCCAACGCCAAACTCACTCGCACGATCATGGCCTCTCTGTGGCCCGTAGCCGCTTTGGCAAGTTTGTACCTATTCCTATTTGTAGCTAGCTTTGGCAACGTGGAGGGCATCGAAGCCTTCTCTGATCCCAACCTGAAGCTGGCGGACTTGGCCAACCTCTTCGCCATTCCCTTTGTCACCGCTACGGGTTGGGTGCATTACCTCGCCTTTGACCTGTTTGTGGGTCGCTGGATTTACCTCCAAGGTCAGGAAACGGGCGTTTTCACCCGCCACTCCCTGGCGCTGACCCTATTTGCGGGGCCAATGGGGTTGCTGTCTCACCTCGTTACGACGGCTATCTGGCAACGGCTAGCCAAACCAATCCCAAACGCCCCCAGCATGGATGCCCCTGATGCTTCCGCCTAAGCCTTGCCTCAGCGATTCAGCGGTAGGCAAATTACAATTCCTGGTTTAGGATTCTTGATCCGCAACCTTGAGGGCAAAGGCGGCTAGGGTTAGGCTGAGGCGTGCCTGTTCGATATCTGAGAGGCTTTGCCAGTCGGCTTGGGGGATGGATTGCAGGTTGAGATCGAGGATTTCGCTATGGCCATCCCGGAGGGAGTAGACCAGGGGACGAGCTAACACGGCCAAATCTCCGGCATCCCAGGTGGGTAGAACGGACTGGGCACAGGCCACAAGGCGATCTAGGTAGGTTTGACGGTTGGCTTCTAGGGTGGCCACGGCGGTGGCTAGGGTGTGAAGCAGATCGTCGGATAGGGAAATCTGAAGTTGGGTTTTTAGACGTTGGAGGATGGTGGCTACCCCAGGAGCCGAGGCATTAGCCCACTGGCTGGTCATCTGGGCCGAAAACCGCTGCCAACCTTTCGCCAGGGCCGCTTCAATCAACGGGTCGTCGTCCCCTAGAGGATCATCGGCAAAGTAGGCTTCTGAGGCTTCGTGATGGGGTAGCCAGGGGTAGATCGGCGGCGGGCTGACCAGGGCGGAGAGGAGGTCGGCCTTGGCCTGATCGAGGATCTGGGAATCGGAGTGGGAAGACGACATGGGCGAGGTCATAACTCTACAGGGGAGATGCACAGAACAGTGATGGATCTTGGTAAAGACTACAGTACCGTCAGCGGCCATTCCGTATCCTATCCTCACTCGGTGCGCTTTCCAGGGTGAATTCCATCAGTTGCCCCTCAGGGCTACCAAAGCGTAGGGCGGTGCCTAGGGCGAGGGGGATCTCTGCCCGATGAACATGCTGCCAATCGGCCCCATCGAAATAGTAAGAGCCAAATCGAGATTGATCCCGTAGGTAGTAGGTGGGTTGATCCGGATCGGAACCTAGGCCATTACGGCAGAAAATTTCCGCATGTTGGCCGGATACCCAGGGCTCTGGGATGACCAAATCATTGTCCGGTAGACGCCCCACCCGCAGCTGCCCGCCGCCCATGCGCCAGATCCGGTTGGGATGGTCGGCGCAGCGCATGACCGGGGTTGGGCTATGGGGGAGATCTTGACCGGGCAGTTGGGTCACCGCTGGGTCAATGGGGTGCAGGAGGGTGCCCTCAAACTGGGGATGCTGGTAGAGCACGGGCAGCGTCCAAGCCGGATGGTTAAATCGATAGACGGTGAGGAGGTGTTGGCGGGCGGTGGCCATAGCCTGGGCGACCCATTGCCGCTGGGCAAGACTCTGGGCCAACACCTGGATAAAACTCAACGCCTCCTCATCGGCAATGGAATCGCGCATGGCGAGCACCGCTGGCACCCCATGGTGCAGCAACACCTCTGCCAAGCTACTGCGGGGAATTACCTGGCTTTGGCGTTGATCGGGCTGTGCCCCCCAACAGGTATTAAACACCGCTAGCCGCAGACGACAGCGGGCCAACACCTGGGCCAGCTCCATGCCGCTTAGGGTCATCTCTGGGCTCAAAAACAGCAGCCCCCCATCCGGAGCTGGAACCCCGTGCCCTGCGTAGAAAAAGACGTTGAACTGGCCCTGCTCTAGGGTAGAGACCAGGGTTTTGGTATCGGGTTCCACTAGGGTGCTTACCTGACAGGGCACCGCCGAAGCGGACGATCCGATCCGCGAGGCACTCTGTTCTAGCAGATGCTTGAGGACAGCCGCCTCCTGGGCCAGTTGCAGCGTCGCCGCCGACACCCCCCCATGGCCCACCGCCTCCTGACCCAGCACCAACAAAATTCGCAGCGATGAATCGAGGGCAAGCGGCGGTAGGGTATCGACGGCGCTGGTGGTGCGGCTAAACAAAATCTGTGGCCCCAGAGACACCGCCGGACGACCGGGCTCTGGCTGCATAATTTCCCAGGGCAGGCTAATCAGTTCGGGAGCCCGAATTTCGAGCTGAAGGTGCAGGGGACAGCCTAGGCCCATGGCCATGCCCAAACTGCGTTCTAGGGTAGATCGCAGGGGGCCATCGAACAACCAGTTCCACAGGCTGACCCCTAGCCCCTGCATCAGCCGTCCGGTTTGCCCCCCTGTCTCCAGGGGTGGCCCCACCTGATCGAGCAGGGCATCGAGATCAAACTGGGGCACGTAGGCTGAGGGGACGTGGGGCACCAGGGGCAGGCCGCGCAGGGAGAAAAAGTCCTGCCATCTGGCCCACAGTTGAGCCATGGCCTCATCCCATACCCGGTCGTGGTGGGCATAGCCATCGGGGAAGGGGCTATTGAGCACCCAAATGGCATAGTGGTTGGCATCCGCCTTGGTCAAGCGATCTAGGGCAAGGCGTAGGGTCAACGCTGGGGAAGGGGACATAGGACAGGGCAACAAACCAGGACAGGGCAGGGTTCCCAGGCGCAACCGATTTCCCAACCGACCCGCGCCCCAGGCACACAAGCGGAGATCCGACAATGCGGCAGGCTAGGGACTAGAACAGGTTCCTCGCTGGCTGGGCGTGATTTCATCGAGGGGCGTGGCGTTGGTTCCCAGGGCCATGGCCCGCACCCAACCCTGCCGACCGGGCTGAGCCACTGGCCCCACGGGGTTGCCGGAGGTCAAGGGTACTGTGCCTGGGAGGCCATCTGATCCCTGGGGGGCTAGGGCCGGGGAGGATCCGGCGGGAATGGAGCAAACCTGAAGATACACCCACTGGATCTGATCGGGTAGGTCACGCCGATCAACCACCTTAAGAATACTGCCTACGGGAAGGGTGGGCAGGTTTCCGGGGGGCACTGCACCCAGGGATGGGGCCAAACCCAGGGGATCGGGCTGACTAGGGTTGGCCCAGGCCACCGACCGCTGCCAAAAGGATCCCACGGCAATATCCACCGTCGTGGAGGCCAGGGGCAGGAGCGCCTGTGCCCCAATCTCCTGGGGCCAGGGGGGGAGCGGATCCAGGGCCAAGGGCGGGGGTTGCCAGCGGCGGTAGGCCCATCCCGCCCCCGCCAGCAACGCTAAGGTGGGCAGGGCTCCCGCCAACAGGGCTTTCCAGGGAAAGGAACGCGCCTTGGGGCGGGCATGGACTGGGGGATCGGGGGCATTCAGGGGTATGGGGGTGGGTGAACCAGAATCCGCCGGGGCCGGGGCTACGATAGTGGTTTGCGGTGCCTCGCAGGGGTCTACGGTAGACGCGGTGGGAGTCACAGCCGCCGCCGCAGACAACCGTTGGGCAGCGGCGGGGAGAGGCTTGGCCTGGAACGCTTGGGGGGTAAACCGCATCAGCCCCACGGTCACGTTATCGTGACCATTGAGCTGGTTGGCCCACTGAATCAGCGTTTGGATAGCGGGCGTGAGGGGGGCCACTTGCCCAACCAGGGGAGCCACCGTGTGGGGCCAGAGCATGTCCACCCGGTCATAGTCGCTGAGGCCGTCGGAGCACAGCAGCAGCAGGCAGGGATCATCGATTAAAAAGTGCTGCACCGTGGGGTAGAGGTAGGCGGAATCGTTGATGCCAAGTGCCTGCACCAGGGCTCCGCTCCCGGTCATGTGGGTTGCCTCTGGGTAGAGGGCATAGCCCATGCGCACCTCGCGGGAGGCAACATCATCATCCAGGGTAATTTGGTAGGCGGTGCGGGCGCTCACCCGATAGGCCCGACTATCCCCTAGGTGGGCCACGGAAACGTAGGGAAAATGCACCAGGGCCAGCACGGCTGTGGTGCCCATGCGGGCGCGGGCCGAGCGATGTTCGTCGTTGTTGCGGTCGGCAATGTTGGTGTTCACTTGCGCCATGGCCTGCTTGAGCCACTGGGCCACGGTGCCGGGGCTGAGGGCCTGCTGCTGGACGAGGGCCTGAAGTGCCTCTGTGAGGGTTTGGATCGCGATTTGGGAGGCCACATTGCCGTGGTCGTGGCCCCCAATGCCATCACAGACCAACAATAGGGGCAGGGCTTCCTGGGCCTGCCCTTGCCCCACGAGCACCTGTTTTTGGGCCTGCCGATGGGGGAAACAGGCGTCTTCGTTGCGGTCGCGGGCTGGCCCCTGGTCGGTATCGGCATCCCACTCTACGGTCACGGTTAGCCCCATAGCTAGGGTTTGAATCGCCTGATCTAGCTCCGCCAGCAGGGCCGTGGCCGAGGCAAATTGCCCCCGTGACAGGGCAGTTGTAAGCCAGCCGAGATAATCCTGAATCGCGGGCTGGGCTTGGGCCACCCAGGACTGCCAGCGATGGCCGAGGTTGGCTAGGGTGGGAGCCTGGGGCGGATCGGCCACCAATCGAGTGACCCGCAGCAGGGATTGATCCACCCGCAGAGTCTCTGGGGACAGCAGCGTAGAGGCCACATTCTCTTCGGTTAGGGCGGGCCACAGCAACGCCATTTGCCGCAGCCAGTCCAATTGTTGCAAGGCGGTTCCCCCGGCCCAGGCTTGGCTAATCGGCGGCAATACCTTCACCTGAATGGCCTCCGATGCCGAGGGAGGCAGGGTAATGGCCAGAGGGGCAGCATCCAGCAGCAGCACATCGACCCCCAACCCGCTGACGGTACTACTGAGGTAATCGTAGGGGCGTGGAATGTGCTGGATGAGGCTCGATAGATGTAGATAGGGCAGCACCGCCGGGGGAATAGGATCCACTGGGGCGATGGGTTCCTCCAGGCGGGTATCGATCCACACGGGGTGCTTCCATACCAGGTAGCGCTCGGCAATGGGGCGACCGGACGGAGGCGTAGTGCCGTGATCCCACGGTGCCCCTTCGCTCACCGCCAACAGAAGGCGATAGAGCAGAGGGGTATTGCAGGTGGGGCAGCGACCCAAAGGCTGGGTTACCCAGGCGCGGCAGGTCGGATTGGTACAGTGAATCACTATCCGCTCAGGCTGTAGAGAACTGCGATCATCCTATCGACCCCCTGATGGCCTATGGCCTTGTCCTAGCCCCTGTTTTCGGGAAAACCGCTAACGGTCAGTCTACTGGTCGTTGGCGACCACCTGGGGCAGACCCATGCTGTAGTTCAGGGCACGGCTCTTGAGGTTGTAGCTAATTTGGCCCGTTTTCAGCAAGTCTTTGATGAAATATTCTAAATCGGAGCCAATCCGGCGCAGGTTGTAGTCGGTGAGATCTTCGCCCTCGGCGGCGTCTACGAGGCGATCAAACTCCCGATAAACGGCCTTGACGGACTCCTCCGACCAGTTGAATTCATTGTCAGGATCAACATCTAGGGTGAGGCGATCTTCGCTGGGCACCAGGGCGTTGTTCTCGACAACAGCGGTATAGATGTGTACGTGGCGCGTGGTGGACTTCAGCATCATGGTCAGACGGTGCCTCTGAAAGGGTGCATGGCTGTACGTATTTAAGCCTACCCGATCCGCTGTGCGAATCCCAATTCTTCGCCCAGCACCCGTGCCCATGGGTGGCAACGACTGGGATTATAGGCCGCAGTAGTATTCCCCCCAGCGCAAATCGCGGGCCGCGTCGATATCCACACAGGTGAACCCAGTTACTTGGCCATTGATCAGCCCATAGATGTCGTGCCAGCCCGAAGCATCGGAGGCATAGCGCACCGCACTAACGCTACCGCAGGCTTGAATCAGCCGATCCCCCATGTTGCGCATAAACTGGGGCGACGACAACACCGACGCTTGGCCCTGGCCACCCAGGCGAAAAGTCATTTCGTGGGGCCGATCTCGATAGGGAGAAACGTCGCTAGACGCCAGATAGATAGCCCCTAAAAAGCCGTTCCTAACGCCGTTGAGGCGCGTTCGTTCTTCGGCCAGTTGGCGATGGCAGGCATCACTGAGGGGCGGTGTGCCCTGCACCAGAAAATCCCCTCGCACCCAGCCCACCGCACCGGATTGCAAAAAGCGCACCTGATGCCACTCGCGACAACTCACGGTACTACCACAGGGCTCAAACGCTGATCCCAAAATCGCCACCCGATCCCCCGCTAGGCCATAGTGTTGGGCCGGGTGCTGGGATCCGGGGCCAGTGCGCACATTAATCTGAGAACCAGGTTCGGCGGTTAACGCCCCTAGCTCATTGGCTTGGGCCATCGAGGGTTGCCAGGGTTGTCCGCTGCCCAGCCCCAGCCCTACTCCTAGCAGCAAGCCTAAGGGTATCGAGGCCCGTTGCGTTGCCATAACTGCTCCTGAAGTGAGTTGCCTGCGTTGTCTGTAGGGTACCCATCCCGCCACGCCGACCGGATCTGGATGTAACGATGCGCAACGTTGGCCAGGGGCAGGCCATGAACCATCACAGCCCGTTCCTCCTCAAGTGTCCGTTCACCGAACTCCCTGGCCCATCGACCTACGGGGTGGGCTTGGCCTGATCCAATAGCCAGCCATACCAATGATCCAGCCCCTCTCCCGAGGTGGCCGATAGGGGAAACACCTGAATATCGGGGTTCACCTGGCGGGCATAGGCGATACAGCGATCCACATCAAAGCTGACGTAGGGCAACAGGTCAATTTTATTGAGCAGCATAATCTGACTAGCCCGGAACATGTGGGGATATTTCAGGGGTTTATCGTCCCCCTCAGTGACCGAGAGAATGGCGACCTTGGCCCGTTCCCCCAGGTCAAACAGGGCCGGACACACCAGGTTGCCCACGTTCTCAATCATCAGCACCGAGCAGGCCGAAGGTTGCAGGGTTTGCACCCCCCGTCGCACCATCTCCGCCTCTAGGTGACAGCCCGTGCCCGTGTTCACCTGCACCACATCGCAGCCCGTGGCTCGAATCCGCTCGGCATCGTGGAGGGTGGCCTGGTCTCCCTCAATCACCGCAAAGGTGAGGCGATCCTTGAGGTCGTTGATGGTCTGAGTCAATAGCGTCGTCTTGCCCGCACCGGGGGAACTCACCAGGTTCAAGGCCAGCACATCGCGGCCCTCAAACCAGCCCCGGTTTTGGGCGGCGATCAGGTCGTTTTTGGCCAGAACGTTGAGCTCTAGGGTGTGGAGGTTGGGGAGTGGGGAGTGGGGAGTGGGGAGTGGGGAGTGGGGAGTGGGGAGTGGGGAGTGGGGAGTGGGGGCATGATCGTGGGTATGGCCGTGGCTGTCCGGTGACCCGTGACGGTGGGTGAGGGTTTGGCCGTTGGGTAAGGTGTGGGTGTGTTCAGCGGTGGATTCAGCGAGGGAGGTGATTTCCCCGGTGGTGAGGTTCGTCAAGGTCGGTTCGGCCCCGTCGGAACAGCCGCAGGTTACGCACATGGCATTGTCTCCATAGAAAGAATCACAAGCCCTTCTCCCGCGATGATATCGATGGCTAGGCTATCGCACTGGTCGCAAATGCCGTAGGGCATCTCCAGGGGCATTTCGTACCCACAGTCTCGGCAGCGCCCCCGCCCTGGCACGGTTTGGATCGCCAGGACGGCCCCAGCCAGAGGGGTGTTGGGGATACAGGCTTCAAAGCAAAACTGAATGGAATCGGGCAGGATGGCCGAAAGCTCACCAATTTCTAGGGTAATCTGCTGCACTGGGGCACCTTGGGCCGCTTCAGTCACGGTATCGATGATGGTTTGGGTAATACTGAGTTCGTGCATGGGTTGATCACGGCGCTATGGGATAGCTTAACCGCCGACTCCCCGGATCTGACGAAGCTTCCAGCAATCTTCAGGTTGGTCTCGGCGTCCTTCGTTCCCATCGGCAGACGATGCGCTTGCCCCAGGGGAAGAACCCATCGCCGTTAAGATCGGAAATGCAGGGGTTGCCTTGGCTTGGAGTAATAGAAGCTACACTATCCCTGAACGGAACGCCCGCCACGTTCTAGACCTTGGCCTCTAGGTTGCGGGGTGGATTCTGGCTCTATCTGCCCTGATGTTGATCTCATTGATGTCCCACTAATGCGGCCTAACCCTCTGTCCTTCATGCTTGAGAAACTCAACCGATGGCGTCAGCCCCCTGGGCGCTCATCCCGGCGGGCCAGTCGTTTAGTCTGGTGGCTGGCTCCGGGCTTATTGGTCAAGCGGTGGCTGTTCCTCAGCGCAGCGGGGGTGCTGATGGTGGGCATTGGCATCATGATTTGGCTGCGGCTCACCCCAGTTTTTTACACCGGGCAGGTGATCGGGGCGGCATTGCGACTGTTCACTACCTACGTGCCCAACTATGTGAGCGGGCCGCTGGGCATTTTGCTGGGGCTGGCGCTCATTCTGTGGGGCCAAAGCCGCACCGTTGGGGTCATCACCGATGTGCTGATTCCGGGACAGGAGGAGGAACTGCTGGATGCCCTACTCACTCAGCGGCGATTATCGCGGGGGCCAAAGATTGTGGTGGTGGGGGGCGGCACGGGCCTTTCCAACCTGTTGCGAGGGCTGAAGCACTACAGTTCCAATATCACCGCCATTGTCACCGTGGCCGATGATGGCGGATCGTCGGGGCGGCTGCGGCGGGAAATTGGCGTGCTTCCCCCCGGCGATATTCGCAACTGTCTCTCGGCCCTGGCGGATGAAGAAAAGCTGTTGACGGAACTGTTTAAGTATCGCTTTGAGGCGGGCAGTGGGTTAGTCGGGCACAGCTTTGGCAACCTGTTCCTCACCGCCATGAGCGAAATTACCGGGGATTTAGAACAGGCCATTGCCGCCAGTTCCAAGGTGTTGGCGGTGCGCGGACAGGTGATTCCCTCCACCCTCAGCGATGTGCAACTGTGGGCGGAACTCGACAACGGTCGCCGGATCGTGGGCGAATCTAAAATTGCCGAGGCTCGCCGCCGCATCGTCCACATTGGTTGCTTGCCGCCCAACCCCCCTGCTCTACCCAAGGCCATCCGCGCCATTGAAGACGCCGACTACATCATCATTGGGCCAGGAAGTTTGTATACCAGTATCGTTCCTAACCTGCTGGTGCCGGAACTCGTCAAGGCCATTGCGGCCCAGCGGGTACCCCGCATCTACGTCTGCAACATCATGACGGAACCCGGAGAAACCGAGGGCTTTTCCGTCTCCGATCACATTCGTGCCCTCGATTCTGCCTGTGGCCAATACCTGTTCGATGCGGTGCTCGTGCAAAAAACGCCCCCCGCCGAGGCCATCGTTCGTCACTATGCCCAGGAGGGCGTTGGCCCCGTCATCCTCGATCGCCAAGCGGTGATAGAATCCGGTCGCCGCATCATTGCCGCCAACATCATGGAAGAGCGATCCGACCTGACCGTGCGCCACCATCCCGACCACCTGGCCCGTGTCCTGTTGCGCTGGTACTCCCGCACCCAGCGAGTTTGGCCCTAGGATCTGGCCGGGGCGATTCTCCTAGGGTAGGAATGCCCTAGGGTAGGCCCAAGGCTCTAGCCCAGCGCTTTGATCATCGCCTGCTGGGCCGCAGCCTGGTACAGGGTTTTCAGGTGGGTCATCACGGTGGGGGCATCCTCTGGAGGCAGGGGGAGTTTGCCCAGGGTGTCTAGTACCGTAGTTTCGGAGGGCGTAATCACCACCAGATCCGCATCTAGGGGCTGATCGTAGCGCCAAAACTGGCTTAGATCGACCGTGGCCGTTGGCGGATTGGAGATGGGCTGCTCGGCGGCGGGAGTTTCCCCCTCGTCCTCGAAGGGATCGGCCACCTGGCGCTTTTGACGCAGCGCCTCCAACAAACTCTCGCGGCTGCGGCCCCGCAACTGAAACAGCACAAAGGGATCTTCCCGGAATAAATCGCCCAATTGGTAGTAGACCGCCGCAATGTGTTTGCAAGGATTCTTGGGGTCGGGGCAACTGCACTTAGAATGCACCTCTCCCAGGCTAAAGGGATAGAGGCTGAGGCCGTTAGCGGTAAACACGGCTTCAATATCGGCGGGCATTTCCCCGGCCAGTAACTGAGCTGAATAAATCGCCTGCTCCGAAAGGGAATCAATCACATAGTTCCAGTCCTCGGCGCTGAAGGTATCCAGCCAAATCGACAACTTGTAGGGCTCTTCTGCCGTCCCCTGCACTAGAGCCGTCACCTTGGCCCCCTTATATTCCAGGCTCAGGATATGCCCCTCCCGCGCATAGATTCGCCCCCGTTCTAGGCGCTTTTTGAACCGATAGGCATTCAGCAAATCCACCCAACGCTGTACCCACCAGGCTTCCTCTTCCAGGATATAGACCGGAGATGGAGGCGAAGAATAGGCCGTCATGGGGTCACCACAGGGAGGTTGAGGAGATCGGGTCGCCGGACTCAGCCTTGCCGCTAAGATGGCTAAGTGCCACTATCGCAAGGGATACCATGTCCGTTTCCAAGGCTGAAGCTCAGCAGTTGCTAGAACGACTCATCTTTGATACTACCGACCCCCAAGACTGGGTGCAAGACGTGTGGGGCCTCAGCCCCATGATGGGCGACAGTGCCGCTAAGCTGCTCGATGTCTTCCACGCCCTGATTGATTGTTGCCCAGAGGAGCAACTCGACAACCTCGTCAAGGGGATCTACCAAGAACTGCTCGATCTGTAGGCCGTCTTAGTTGTCCGCAGGCAGACCATCGGTCTGACCGCCCCCAGTCGCCTCTCCCAGGAAACACTGCCCTAAATTAAGGATCACTGTCCTCGCTGAACCGATTTGTGTGGGTCAAAATTGGTAACCATCGGGAGTCCATCGATGCAGGTTTTGCGTCGTATTGTCAAGGTCTTAAGGATCACTTTACTTTTGGGCTACAATCGAAAAGATTCACGAGGAGGTGGGGTATGTTTGTTAGGCTAGCTGAGCAGCATCGACAATTTGTGAAAGACTTGGTCATGAACCTTCAGGCTCTGGCCATTGTGCTAGAAGGGCTGGGGTACCTCGCCTCCTGCTACACCTGCGGCGGCCAGATGAACAGTGCCTCCTTCATGGTCAGCCTCGGCGACAATCACTTGATTCGCTTTCTGGTGTCCGACTATGGCATCACCTGGACGGAAATGCGCGACGACCGCGAACTTATGAAGCTGGAAGGGGCCGAGGCCATTCAGCAACTCCAAGAACTGGCCAACCTCGCCAAATTCAAAGTCGCCCCCGCTAGCCCAGCACTGCCCACCCAGGTCTAACCCGTTCAGGCCGTTCTATGCAGGCGATGGTCAAACCCTAGGCCATGGCATAGATCCAACATTGCCCATAGAGACCGAGACTAAAGTCATTTTGTCGAGGCGTCGTATCGCGGTGCGCTTGGATACGCCTGACATACTGAATCTATCCCAAGCAGCGTCCCGTTTGCACTTGTCGAATCCAATACTTGAGCAGTGGAAACCACAGCACTTTGAGAGCGCGTTTGTGATCTACTGAGGCTCAGTAGATCACAAGCTTATGCTGCCATAGGTAGATATACAGCCCGGACAAGGGGGAAATGTCGCTCAATGACTTGGTGGATGAAGGAGAGCATGGTTTTGAGCGGGAAACGCTCTTGAAAGACTCGTCTACCGCCGCGTCGGGTTACGCTGACGGTCTGCCACAGGAGGGAGACCCAGAGGTTCACTAAAATAAAGTCGAGAGCGACGTAGAGCAGCCGTAGCACGGGATTCTTGGTGGTCGAGCGGATGCGGGCCTGATGTTTGAGGCGATAGCTGGTCTCAATGCCGAAGCAGTCACGATAAGGACGATGCACCTGTGACTCCGCCACCTTGGCCCGATAGACCCCATAGAGCAGGTATTGGATGCCATGCTTCCCTGACAAAGGGCACGGGTGCCGCCGGTTTTGCCCCGGATCATGGCGGACATGATGAACGGAATCTTCAACGCCATCAACCACCGAATCACCGGCCCGCTGTAAAAGCCCCGGTCGAGATAGAGGCGTTTCACCTTCACCGCTAAGGTGTCCATCGCATCGCGTAGGCGAGTGATCATCGTCCGTCAACGCTGGGGGAGGGGATACTGAAGCCGACATTCCGCAGGTTGACAAAAAGAGTATTGAGGGTGGCTGAGGTAAGCTCAGGGCAAGCGATGGGGACGTGCCTTGAAGATAGAAAACCTGGATCATTTGGGGTTGGTAGCGGCCATCGTCGATGAGATCGGCCTGGTGGAACTCACGGACGAGTTTCTGCCCGCTCATTCGTTGAACCACATCAGCCCCGGACAAGTGGTGAAAGCGATGATTTTGAACGGGTTGGGGTTTGTCAGTGCCCCGCTGTACCTGTTTAGCGAGTTTTTCGAAGGCAAACCAGTGGAGCACCTGCTGGGATCGGGGATAACGGCGTCGCACCTGAACGATGACCGTCTGGGGCGGGTGTTAGATCAGGTGTTTGAGTACGGGACGACGATGTTTTTTCTGAAGGTGGCGATGCAGGTGGCCCAGTGGTTTGGGGTGAGGGCTTCCCAGTGCCATCTGGACTCGACCTCCTTTGCCCTGGACGGGGAGTCTGCGATGGAGAGCGAGTCTGCGGCCCCCCCGGAGTCTGAAGGCCCCCAGGCGATTAAGATTTGTTGAGGCGATTCACGAGACCATCGGCCAGAGTTGAAGCAATTTTTAGTCAACTTAATCTGTAGTGCCGACGGGGGCATCCCGGTGTGGCTTCAGGTGGGCAGCGGCCATGAGACCGATAGCCAAACCTTTGCGGGGCTAATGCGGGCCTTTGCCGAGCCGTGGGAGATCCCCGATTTGATAGTGGCGGATGCGGCGCTCTACAGTGAACCGAATCTTCAGCAAGTGGGGCGTTTGCCGTGGCTGAGCCGGGTGCCGCACACCCTCAAAGCCGCTCCCACCCTAGCCGCCGCCTACGAAATCTCCCGTGCCGTGTCCGTGTCCGTGCTCTGCGCCTCTGGCCTGTCCGAGGTGACCGCACCGATGGCCATTGCCGCCGGGGCCGCTGGCGTGGGCGTGGGTTCCGCCGTCAACAAGCTGGATAACCCCCTGGCCATGGTCGCTGTGGTTCGCAAACTGGCCGAAAGCCTGCAAACCGCCAAGGTTGCCGCTCGCGCCTAGGTCTG